>CAMPKR010000225.1 GCA_946887345.1 uncultured Bacteroidota bacterium
ACCACCAACGATATCACCAATTACTACATCCAGCTTCCTATACAAAACATAGAAACAGCTTTCTGGCTGGAAAGTGACAGGATGCTTTCACTTGCTTTCAGCGAAAAAAGCCTGGACGTACAACGCAAAGTAGTTTGCGAAGAGTTTAAAGAACACTACATCAATAAACCATATGGCGACGCCTGGGATCACCTGCGCGAACTCTCGTATACCACCCACCCCTACCAGTGGATGACCATAGGCAAGGAGTTGAAGCACATAGAAGAAGCCCGGCTGGAAGATGTAAGAGCCTTTTTTCAGAAACACTATACGCCACAAAATGCTATTCTTTGCGTAGCAGGCAATGTAAGCGTAGAGCTGGTAAAGCAACTGAGTGAAAAGTGGTTTGGCCCCATACCTGCCGGAAATAAATACGAACGGAACATTACCCCTGAGCCTGAGCAAAATGGCGCCCGTCAGCAAACAGTATTTGCAGATGTACCGCTTGATGCGCTTTACAAAGCCTGGCATATAGGTCCAAGGCTATCTACTGAGTACTACACTGCCGACCTCATTACCGAAATAATGGGTAATGGCTTCGCCTCACGCCTGTATCAGCGCCTCGTGAAAGAGCAACAGCTCTTCAGCAATATATCCTGTTATCACACCGGTAGCCACGATCCCGGCCTCGTAATAGTTGAAGGCAAAATAATAGAAGGGAAAAGCATTGAAGATGCCAATGCAGCAGTGGAAAAAGAAATGCAGGAGCTGGTTAGTGGCGGCGTCACAGAAGATGAACTGCAAAAAGCAAAGAATAAGATTGAGGCCATGATCGCCTTCGAAGATATGGCCCTGCTTTCCCGCGCCAATAACATTGCTTTCTATGAGCTGCTGGGCGATGCTTCCATGATCAACGATGAATGGAGCAAATACCAGGCTGTAACACAGCAAATGCTGAAGGAAGCAGCAGCAAAAATATTCCGGACTGAAAACTGCAATACCTTGTTCTACAAAAAGAAACAAGCTTAACACTACAACACATCACACACATGCTTTTTGAAGGAAAGATCGCTGAGACCGGCGATGCATTCAATAATAGAATTACCAAACTGTTCGGCATCAGGTACCCCATCATCCAGGCTGGTATGATTTGGGCTTCCGGCTGGCGGCTTGCCTCCGCCGTCAGCAATGCAGGCGGACTCGGCATCATTGGCGCCGGCTCTATGTATCCGGATGTGCTGCGCGAGCACATACAGAAATGCAAACAGGCTACAGACAAACCATTTGCAGTTAACCTGCCACTTCTGTATCCAGATCTCGACAAGCATGTGGCTATCATCTTGGAAGAAAAAGTACCTATAGTCTTCACCTCCGCTGGCAACCCCAAAACATGGACTGCAAAATTCAAAGAACACGGCATCACAGTAGTGCATGTTGTGTCAAGCGCTAAGTTTGCCAAAAAATGCGAAGAGGCCGGTGTAGACGCTGTAGTAGCCGAGGGCTTTGAAGCGGGCGGCCACAACGGCAGGGAAGAAACAACCACACTCTGCCTGATACCCTCGGTAAGACAGGCCATAAGCATACCGCTGATTGCCGCCGGAGGTATAGCCACCGGTCGTGCCATGATGGCTATGATGGTATTAGGTGCTGAAGGCGCTCAGATGGGCAGCCGCTTTGTATGTACGCCCGAGGCATCAAGCAATATCGCCTTCAAAGAAGCCGTAGTTGCAGCTAACGAAGGCGACACTATCCTAACAATGAAAAAACTAACTCCTGTCCGCCTGATAAAAAATCAATTTTACAAGCAGGTTCAGGAAGCCGAAGATACCTGCGCAAGCATCGATGATCTGAACAACCTTCTGGGCCGCGCGCGCGCCAAAAAAGGCATGTTTGAAGGTGATCTAAACGAAGGAGAACTTGAAATTGGCCAGGTAAGCAGCATCATAAAAGAACTCAAACCTGCTGCTGAGGTGGTAAAAGAAGTCTGGGAAGAGTTTAAACTTATTGCTGCTGCTCCTTTCATCTTTTAAACAAAAGATGTCGATAATAACACAGCCCCGAACTAGCGGAGCTGTGTATTTGGAAACCCAATATAGCCGGCGTACCAGACCGGCCTTTTTCTGCACATTGAACCTATAAAGCGGTGTGCTTGTCATCCATAAAGCTACAACCTTCCATACGGGCCGCAGAAAACCTTCATTCCTCAATGTACAGGCTAATAAGACGTGCTCGACGAAAAAGATGTCGAAGAAAAACTGCTTAACTTTCTATAAAACATACTTAAAACAAACTTAAAGGCCCTTCAACACTGTCTATATAAAAATTATTTCAGCGAATTTTATCAGGTGCAGCAGAAAAGAATATATATGTGGCTGGCAGGCATCAGCCTGTTGTTGGTAGTGCTCGTGGCTATACAGTTGGTATGGCTCAGAGACGCCGCCCGTGTTCAGGCCAAAGAAACCCAATTACACATTCTCCGTGCAATGGAGAAAGCAGAGACTGAAATAAAGAAGAACGCTTACTGCTTCGAGATGTATAGCAAGTGTTTTATTGGCCCAAAAGAGAGTATCTACTTCGTCCGCAAACGTCAAGACACTTCGCTTCGCACTGCCGTCCTCGACACTCTCGATATGTATATGGATCTTGAAGGCTGGGGAGCTGACACCGACCTTTATAAAATGAGCGTGCTGGAAGAGGATTTCCCCGCCAGCGTGCAGATACATGCAAGCTTTCATGTTGAGTTCGGCGATACAGGCAAGGCACCGGACCTGGCCCGGGCCCGGCACGAAAACTTCTCCGGAATAGGCTTCAGGGATGTGATCTCTACCAAGCGCCCCATAGATTCCCTGTTCAGCATGAAGCTGACTGATTCATTTATTCGCAAAAGCCTTGCCGACGAAAACATTACAGCCTCATTTGGCTTCGGATTTATTCATGATAAAAGCAAGAAAGTCGCATACACCAAAAGAGCAGATGATACTGCGGCCTTATTGAACAGCCCTTATCACATGAAAGTATTCTCCGATAACAAGTTCATGCCGCAGCACAGTCTTGCCCTGGTGTTTCACGAACCCGTTATTGCCGGCCCTGGCTATTGGCTGTACGCCTTCATCGGCATCATCGTAGTCCTGGCCATATCCTTCTATTTCTTTGTACGGTTGTACATAAAGCAAACACGCCTGTCTGAAATGAAGTCCGACTTCATCAACAATCTTACGCATGAGTTCAATACTCCCATGGCAAATATTTCCCTGGCCCTTGAAACACTCGCTGAACAGGATCACGTGAAGGACCCGAAGGTGGAACGGATATTTGGCATCATTTCTACTGAGTCGGGAAGGCTGCAGGAAAATATCGAACGGGCCCTGCAGGTAGCCACTATGGAAAAAGGCAATCTCCACTTGCAGATGGAACAGGTAGATCTCGTTGCAACGATCAATACGATTATTTCATCTTACCAGCTGCAAACAGAGCAACTCCACGGATCAATTAATTTCTATCACCCAAAGCAACGCCACGTCTATGGCGATGAAACACATCTGCTGAATTGTATCTGCAACCTGCTCGACAATGCCATAAAATACAGGCACGGAGCGCCGCACATAAGTATCAGCCTGGAAGACAAAGACAGCTATGTGCAGCTATGCGTTAGCGACAATGGTAAAGGCATGAATGCAGAAACACAAAAACATATTTTCAATAAGTTCTACCGTGCCCACGAGGGCAACACTCACGATACAAAAGGCTTTGGTCTCGGTCTTGCTTATGTAAAAGGCATTATTGAAGCCCATGGTGGCAAAATATCTGTCTGGAGCAAACCGGGTGGCGGAACTAAATTCACTATCATCTTACTTAAAAACGGCGTTTATGCTTGACAATTCTACTAAGAAACCATATCTGCTCATTATCGAAGATGACATTAACCTCGGCTACCTGCTCAAGGAGAACCTGCAAAGCAAAGGCTTTGAAGTGCAACTGGAAGATGCCGGCAACAAAGGGTTGAAAGCAATCGAAAAAGGCGGCTTCGACCTCTGCATACTCGACGTAATGCTGCCCGAGGTAGATGGCTACAAGCTGGCTACAAAGCTGAAACAAAAACATCCGGCAATACCTTTCCTCTTCCTCACGGCAAGAGTATTGGAACACGACAAGCTTCATGGCTTCGAGATAGGTGCAGACGACTATATTGTGAAGCCCTTTGGCTTTAAAGAACTTTACTACCGCATAAACGTGATTCTCCGTCGACACTCAAAAACAGATATCATCCATGCACTGGAAACCAAGGTCCTTGAGTTCAGTAAGCTCTCTTTCAATATATCTCAGCGCACACTAATGATCAACGGCAATGCACGCAAATTAAGCCAGCGGGAAGGCGGCATACTGCAAAAGCTGCTGCAACACACAGGCAGTTACGTTACCCGTAGCGAGATCTTACTGAGTGTGTGGGGCAATGACGATTACTTTACCGCCAAGAGCATGGATGTGTATATCACCCGCTTGCGGAAAATTCTAAAAGATGATCCCAGTATCGAAATAGAGAATCTCTATGGAACAGGCTATCGTATTGTTGCCTACGAACGCACTGTATCCTAATGTTTTTTACGCTCCGTTTCTAATATATCCGCCACTGCAAGTACTATATTATAAGGT
>CAMPKR010000226.1 GCA_946887345.1 uncultured Bacteroidota bacterium
ATGTACAGGTTATCGTCTTTATCAACACAAATTCCAAATGGGAATCTAAGTTGTGCTGCGGTCGCCAGATTCCCATCGCCACCAGAGCCGACACTTCCATCACCCGCTACAGTAGAAATGATACCAGTTGATTGATCGATCTTTCTGATCCTCATGTCATTCATACACGCCAGGTATACATTAGAATACTTGTCCGTACAGATGTCATAAAAACCGTGAATGTCAGCTAGTAGCGCGTTTCCTCCATCACCATTGCAACTATCGTCACCCGTACCAGCGATCGTAGTTATAATACCATTGACATCAACTTTACGGATTCTATGGTTCTCATTATCTCCAATGTATAGGTTATCATCCTTATCGAAAGCAATTCCAATAGGAAGATTTAAAGAAGCCGCGATGGCTGATCCCCCATCTCCCGAAAAACTGCCGATGCCGTTTCCGGCGATCGTTGTCACCACACCAGTTACCCTGTCGACTCGGCGAATTCGGTGATTATGAGCATCTACTATATACAGGTCACCATTAGAATTTAGAGCAATACGGTTGATGCTATTAAATTGTGCATTAACTGCTAAGCCGCCGTCCCCACTATACCCAACAGTGCCATTCCCTGCTACAGTTGTTATTATGCCAGTAACTATATCAACTTCTCTAACTCTTCTATTATTGGGATCCGCAATATATGTGTTACCAAAAACATCTACAGCAATGCAACTAAAGTACCCGAGGGTAGCAGTTGTTGCCGGAATATTATCTCCGTTATAACCACCTATACCTGTCCCAGCGATTGTACTTATCATCTGCCCCCACCCCACAAAAGGCAGGCAGCAAAACAGGATATACAGGAGGCGTTTCATTATAGCTATGCTTTAGGTGAAATTAAGAAAATATGTCTGAACTGGGATTTGTTGGATTAATGGGATTTTTGAGATTTGATTGTCTGAATTGACGTAGGTGGAGCATCTCATGAATCTTTTAATCCCATAAATCCCAGTTCAGACTAGCTTTTATCGCCCCGTTTTTTCCTGTGTTTTTTGGGGTTTAGGGCTTAACTTTGCTGGTTACGGGTATTATGATATTTTTTATCTAATGCCCTGATCATCAATAAAAAAGTACCGCACAGGCAGAAAGATGAAAGACTTCTCTTACGTGATGAGCTCACACCCCTCTTATGTTGATTCATTGTACAATGATTATGTAAAGGACCCATCGGCAGTTGACCCCGAATGGAAGAAATTCTTTGAGGGAGTGGATTTCGCTTCTAAAAAGAATGGCAACGGCACTGCAACAGCTACGCTGGAAAGCGCGCCCGTTACCAACGAGCAGCTGGGTAAAGAGCTGGGGGTGTACCGCCTCATTAATGCTTACCGCAAGCGCGGTCACCTGGTAGCACTTACTAACCCTATCCGTCCGCGTAAGGACAGGAAGCCCCACCTGGAGCTTTCCGACTTCGGACTGACCGAGAGCGATCTTGGTACTGAGTTTTACTCAGGCGCCTTCATGAATATGGGCAAGGCAAAGCTGAGTGACATACTTGCCCGGCTGAAAAAACTATATGCAAGCTCTGTAGGTGTAGAGTATACTTACATAAACGACCTGGAGAAATGCATGTGGGTAGAAAAGGCCTTTGAAGAGATGATGGGCCGCCAACCCGGCCTGGATCAGAAAAGGCGCATACTGGAAAAACTGAACGAAGGTGTGATCTTTGAGAAATTCCTGCACACAAAATATATAGGTCAGAAGCGCTTCAGCCTGGAAGGTGGTGAAAGCATCATCGCCGGACTGGATGCAGTCATCAACAGCTCTGCCGATAATGATGTAAAAGAAGTAGTGATAGGTATGGCCCACCGCGGCCGCCTGAACATACTGGCCAATACCCTGCGTAAAACATATGAGCAGATATTCAGCGAATTTGAAGGCAACATGCCTGCAGATATGACGATGGGCAGCGGTGACGTGAAGTATCACCTAGGTTTCCGCTCTCATTTCCAAACACCGAACGGCAAAGAAATAAACGTGCGCCTCACGCCCAACCCGAGTCACCTGGAAGTGGTGGACCCGGTTGTAGCTGGTTTCGCACGCGCCAAGGCAGATACGCTCTATAACAAAGACTACTCCAAAGTATTACCGATACTGATACATGGTGATGCAGCCATTGCGGGCCAGGGCGTGGTATACGAACTGCTGCAGATGAGCAAGCTGCCCGGTTACTACACAGGCGGAACTATTCACTACGTGATCAACAACCAGATAGGCTTCACTACCGACTTTGATGAAGCACGCTCGGCCGACTATTGCACCAGTGTTGCAGCAATGGTACAGGCGCCCGTGCTGCACGTGAATGGTGACGATCCCGAAGCTGTAGTAAAAGCGAGTGAACTGGCTGTTGCCTACCGCCAGCGTTTTAACCAGGATATCTTTATCGACATGGTGTGCTATCGCCGCCATGGCCATAACGAAGGTGATGACCCGAGCTTTACCCAGCCTGACATGTATGAGCTGATAAAGAAGCACGCTAACCCGCGCGAGGTATATACCAACTACCTGATGGCGAACGGCGAGCCTGACGCCAAAGAGCTGGCTAAGGAAATGGAGAAGAAATTCTGGGACGACCTGCAGGCAAGGCTGGATGAAATAAAACAAAAGCCGCTTCCTTACCAGATGCAACCATCGGAGCAGTCGTGGAGTGAACTGACGAAAGCGAAGAACGAAGATTTCGATAAATCGCCTGATACAAGCATTACTAAGAAAGAAGTGGACAGGCTTTTCAATAGCCTGATGAATATACCGGATGGCTTTAAGCCGCTGCGTAAGATCCAGAAACTGCTGGATGAAAAAGTAAAGCTATACGGAGAAGGCCAGGTAGACTGGGCTACAGGTGAATTACTTGCCTATGCCAGCCTGGTAAGCGAAGGCAAAACAGTGCGCATGAGCGGACAAGACGTGGAGCGTGGCACTTTCAGCCATCGCCATGCCGTGCTGCACGATGAGAAAACAAATAAAGAACATAACCGCCTGGGCGAGCTCCATGACAAGAGCCGCTTTCTGATATACAATTCGCTGCTGAGTGAATTTGCAGTGCTGGGTTTTGAATACGGATACTCTATTGCCAACCCGCATTCGCTGACCATATGGGAGGCGCAGTTCGGCGACTTTGGTAATGGTGCACAAACAGTGATAGACCAGTACATCGTTTCTGCAGAAACCAAATGGCAGAAAATGAGCGGCCTGGTAATGCTGCTGCCGCACGGCTACGAAGGCCAGGGACCTGAGCACTCATCAGCAAGGCTGGAACGCTTCCTGCAATTGTGTGCTGAGAACAACATTATCGTCACTAACATCACTACTTCGGCCAACCTCTTCCACATGTTCCGCCGCCAGCTGGCATGGAACTTCCGCAAGCCGCTGGTGAATTTCTCACCAAAGGCAAATCTTCGCCACGCACGGGCACAATCTTCTGTTGATGAATTCACCAAAGGTGGCTTTAAAGAGGTGATAGACGACCCGAACGTAAAAACAGCCAGCAAAGTAAAGCGCGTAATACTCTGCAGCGGTAAAGTTTACTTTGACCTGAGCGAAAAGCAGATGGAAGAAAAGCGCGATGGTGTAGCTGTAGTAAGGCTGGAGCAAATTTATCCGCTGCCTGTAAAACAATTACAGGAACTGGCTGCGAAATACAAAAACGCAGAATGGGTATGGGTGCAGGAAGAGCCGCGCAACATGGGCGCACTCGGCTTCCTCTCTCTTAACCTTGAAGGTATTACAATCAGCAAGTACATCAGCAGGCCAAACATGGCAGCTTCTGCAACGGGCTTTAGCAAGATGCATGCTAAAGAACAGGCTTCGCTGCTGGAGCAGGCTTTCTCTTAGTTGCAGTATACCGTTGCAGTTTCGAAGCTTACAAAATATTTTACTCTCCGTCATTTGGCGGGGAGTTTTTTTTAGAGCTTATCTATCGCATCCGCCAGTTTGCGGTCACGGTCTGTTACGATGTCACCTGCATCGTGCGTGTTCAGCCACATCTCTACTTTATTGTAGACATTGGTCCAGCGGGGATGATGGTTCTGCTTTTCGGCGAGTATAGCTATACGCGTCATAAAGGCAAAGGCTTCCGAAAAATCTTTGAACTCAAAAGAGCGGTATAGCGCGTTATCTTTTTCTTCCCACATGTGTGTTGTAGATTTGATGCCTGATACTGGATACCCGATTCTAGATACCTGTTAAGTTAGTGCATAAATATCATTCCTCCTTTACTTCAAACCATACCTTGGTTTCATCATCCCAGTCGCCATTGTAATTGATGGTCAATTCTTCGCCCGCAGCTATATCACGCACTGTTTTGATCATAATGGTCTCAGCTTCATAGTCCATAAAGTACTCACAGTTAGAAGCATAGGAATGATTGTAGATCGGCACATTGCCCAGGGCCATGATGCACTTCTTTTCCTCCCCTTCCGGCGTCCACTCAAAAATATAGTCGTGCAACAGGGTTCTATCCAGGTGCTCACGGTCAGTGGCGGCCATTACTATTACGGGTGCCTGCTCGATGATAGTATCAGCGGGCAGCGCTTCGCGGCAGAACATACCCCTGCCTTTTGTACCAG
>CAMPKR010000227.1 GCA_946887345.1 uncultured Bacteroidota bacterium
TTGCTTCTATCCGCGAACTGGGTATAGATGCATCAAAAGTGAACGTGAACGGCGGCGCTATTGCACTCGGGCATCCTTTGGGCTGCAGCGGTACAAGAATATCGACTACTCTGCTTTACGAAATGCGCCGCAGAAATGCCAGGTACGGTGTAGCTACTATGTGCATAGGCGTGGGACAGGGTGCGGCAATTGTTTACGAACTTGTATGATTGAAAAATGCAGGCCTACGACTTTCTACTTATGACTTATTACTAACAAATGAAAATAGACATTCACACACACATAATGCCTGAGCGCATACCCGATTGGTTCTCCAAATATGGGTATGGCCAGTTCATTACTTTAGAGCATCATAAACCCTGCTGCGCTAAAATGATACAGGGCGGGAAAGTATTCCGCGAAATAGAAGAAAACTGCTGGGAACCAATGGTGCGTACCAGGGAAATGGATATGACCGAGGTGAGTGTACAGGTGCTTTCTACTATCCCGGTACTTTTCAACTATTGGGCTAAACCCGAACATGGCCTTGAGACGTCCCGCTACTTTAATGATCATATAGCCCAGTGCTGTGCCGACCATCCTAAACGCTTTGTGGGTTTGGGCACCCTGCCGATGCAGGATATAGATATGGCGATCAGGGAAATGGAGCGCTGCGTAATCGAACTAAAGATGCCCGGTGTGGAACTGGGCTCCAATATCAACAATACAAATCTTAGCGACCCCTCGTTTGAGCCTTTCTGGCAAGCAGCCGAGGACCTGGGCTGCTGCATCTTCATTCACCCATGGGAAATGATGGGCGAAAAAGACATGCAGAAATACTGGCTCCCCTGGCTGGTGGGGATGCCTGCTGAAACGGCCCGTGCCATCAGCTCACTTATCTTCAGCGGCGTGTTTGAGCGGCATCCCAAGCTCCGCGTAGCATTTGCACATGGTGGTGGAAGCTTTCCCTTCACGATAGGCCGTATAGAACATGGCTTCAATGTTCGCCCTGACCTATGCGCAATTGACAACGACGTAAACCCCCGCGACTACCTGGGAAAATTCTGGATCGATTCACTGGTGCACGATCCTATAGCGATGAATTACATCATAGATGTAATGGGACAAGATAAAATTTGTCTCGGCAGCGACTATCCTTTTCCGCTTGGCGAGCATCACCCGGGAAAGCTCATCGAGAGTATGAGCGAACTCTCTGCAAATCTTACTGAAAAACTATTGTTCAAGAATGCACTGGCCTGGATGAATATTGAGGCCAGCCGGTTTGAGGGCTAAGCTCCGCCGCCGTTGCCTGCACGGTTCTTTTCCTCTTCTGCACCGCCTGTTCTGCGCCTTACAGGTGCAACAGTCTTTTTACCAAAACGATATGTGAGGCCTATACTCACTTGCCGGGTATCCCGTTCGGCTATAAAATCCTCTTTGTAATTGTTGTAGACTGAGGTAGCGCTCGGATAACCCTTCCAGAAAATATCCTGGGCATTTAGCCGTACAGTGAGCTTTTTATCAAAGAAGTTCTTTTGCAAACCCAGGTTAAGCATCCAAACGGGGTTCACAGTCATATACGCATACACCTGGCGGGCCTGGTAAAAGAGGCTTAGTTCCGCTGAAAAATCTTTCGGAAGTATAAAGCTGTTGGTCGTATTCAAATCAAAAGTGAAGCCGCCTTTGTCAAGCGGTGTATTGGCGATGTTGCCCACATATTGTGCATGATAGATGTTCAGGTTGGTTACATTGGTCCACCATTTTGTTACCTGTGTGTTATAGGCACCATTGACACCTATAAATCTCATTTGCTCGATGTTCTTATTAGTCTGAACAGTTACACTGTCCTCTACATCGCTCGGCTGAATTACTTCTACAATGTGATTTACTGCAATGCTGTAAGTAAACGTAGTGACGAATCGCTGCTTATACACATGCGACAGTTCCGCGGAGTATGAAGAAGCAGGAAACAGGTAAGGATAACCCTCTTTATAAGTTGTCTTATCTATGAAGAACTTAAAAGGATTAAGTTGTTCATAACTGGGGCGCTCTATCCTCCTGCTGAGCGTTATGCCCAGGTCATGATCTTTATGTACATGATACTGGAAAGCAAAACTCGGATATAGCTGTGTATAGCTCGTATCAAAAGTCTTCTTTAATGTCAGCTGATCAGCCGTTACATTGGTATTCTCCATGCGCAGACCTAGCTGCATGCTCCATTTTGTCCACTCTTTATTGAAGTTCACGTAGGCTGCATTGATATTTTCGTAGTATTTGAAGTGGTTAGTACGCGTGGTGTCCAGCATTGCTGAGCCAGAACTGAGATCATAATATTTTGGATCTCTATCCGCTGTTACATAGGTAGACTTAATACCTACGTCAAAACGCGCGTTCTTCTTCAGCGGGTTCACATAGTCAGCCTTCATCGAACGTATTATTGTTTCTCCTCTCAAATCGGTCTTCTGTATATAGTCTGGCAAGTTGTTACTCGCATCATTGTCATAGTCGGCATAGGTTGTTGTAAAATTTTGGTCTGATTGACTCCAATAGTTTGCATAGTCCAGGTCTACACTGAGCTCCTTCCCCGTGCTATCAAATGAATGCCTTAAAAAACCCGTAGCTGAATAGTTATTCCAGCCTACATCATTACCTCCGGCGGTTCTGAAGTCATACAGTTTTACGCTGCTCTCAGAGCCTTCGGTATTGGTATAGTTGTTAGCTGTAGTCTTGTAGCTATTGGCAGAACCACTTACAGACACGCCTATAGTGGTCTTTCTCGAAATAGCATAGTCAGCACCTACCGCCGCAAAATGGTTTTTGAAGGGGAACTTGGTAAAGTTGTTCTGGTCATACGCATAAAGCCGGTCGTTACCGTTATAAAACTGCCTGTACAGCATTAAGTGGTTAAAACCGTTTCGCACCGAATAGTTGTAGCTCGCGTTCAGCGTTACCTTCTTGTTGCGGTAATTCATATTAGCGCCCGCATTGTACTTGGGATAGATGCCCTGGGCATAAGAGCCATTAATACTTCCGTTCATACCCATGCGCTTGTCCTTCTTGGTCCTTATGTTGATGATGCCGGCCATACCTGCCGCATCATACTTCGCACCCGGGTTGGCAATCAGCTCAATCTTCTCAATAGCGTTGGCAGGCATACTCTTCAATACGTCGGCCAGGTCGCTGCCTGATAGTGGCGAAGGTTTGCCATCTATCCATATCCGTACACCCTGCTTTCCGCGGAGCGATATATTGTCATTCTGATCTACCTTCACTCCGGGTGAACGTGACAGCACCTCCAGCGCCGAAGAACCTGCATTCACTATACTATTCTCCACATTCACAATAAGCATATCTGCCCGCACCTCTATCAATGGCTTTTGGCCCTGCACACTTACTTCCTTTAGCGCGTTGTCCTTTTCCGGCAAGGTTATCAGGGGCACGTTCATTTCACCTCCACGCACAACTAACTTTTCAGAAGTATAGGGTTGAAAGCCGAACAGGTTTGCTTTCAGTATGTACTCGCCGTCAGGCAGGGGCTCAATATTGTATTCGCCCTGCTCGTTAGTCAACTCTGCGCGGGCTAGTTTTTTATTACTGTCTATAAGGGCCACTACATTTACTCCAGCGAGCGGTTTGCCATCTTTATCTACTACCTTACCGGTTATACCACCGGTCTTTGCCAGGGAAATAAAGGCGCCAAACAATGCTACTGTCGTCAGAAATACCTGCCTGCGGATCATGTTGTTCATTTGTCTGTCAAATGTATCTCTGCCCCTGCTCACAGGCTTACCCCTCCGCGGGTGATTTGCCCTGGAAGAACCGGAAAGCCCTGAAATATTATCCCTTAAAAAGGGTGATGTAAAGGCGGAACTATAGATAAAGAGATCAACAATGCTTAATTTCAGGTCTTTAAATACGCCCATTGAAGTATATCAAAAAACTGCTTTCCGCGGCCCTGTTTTCCATAGTAGCACTTACTGCCTTGGGGCAGCGTACAGCTTTCTATAACCTGAACGTTGAGAATGGCCTTATTCAATCACAGGTTTGGGGTATAGCGCAGGACAATTTCGGGCATTTATGGATAGGCACTCTCGGGGGACTGGCCCGTTTTGATGGCAGGAACTTTACTAACTATACCATCCGCGATGGCATGCCCAATAACGAGATCACTGCGCTCGCTTTCGACAAACGGGGAAGGCTATGGGTCGGCAATCGTGGCTTTGTCTCTTCCTTCAATGGCAGGACCTTTAAAAACTACCCACTTCACCCTGATAAGTCAGGAAACCTCAATAGCACGCTACGCATAAAACCGGGCGACGATAACAAAGTCTGGTTTGTCTCGGCCAATAAGGCTTACAATATTTCTAAAGGCAAACTCAATACATTTCCAACGCCGGGTAGAGATTCAGTGGTAGCCGTACTTCCTGAAAAAGACGGTCTCTGGGTGGCCGAAGCGGGCGGCAATATCCTCCATTTCCACAACAACAAATGGGATAGCCTGGCTTTTCCTGAAATACCCAATAATCCAATCCACACCAATCCCCGCGAGATCTTTGAGGACAGCAAAGGACGCATCTGGAT
>CAMPKR010000228.1 GCA_946887345.1 uncultured Bacteroidota bacterium
TGCCACTGGTGACAGCAGAAGAAAGGTAAATGCAAGATCTAAGGTTTTCATAAATATAATTTTATGAAATTATTGTCTACTTGCCCGCTTTTCTCATTAGCAATAAACTGGCTCTGTACCTGTCTTCATGATAGTCATTATATAAGGCATCCAGTTTGGCCAGGCAATTATCAGCTCCCCATTCATCGCACCATTGCAGCAGGCCTTTAGGATAGTTCACTCCTTTGGTCATGGCCAGGTCCAGGTCCTTTGCCGAAGCCACATCCAGGTGCAGCGCCTCCGCAGCTTCGTTGATAAGCATCGCCAGTATACGCTCCTTTATCCCGTGGCCGAGCTTCTCGTCTTTAGTTGGCTCAGGATGTGTGGCACCTTCTGAATAATTATAAAACCCCCTGCCCGACTTGCGTCCTAACCAGCCTGCCTCCAGTAATCTTTTTTGAGAGAAAGAAGGTTTGTAACGAGGGTCATAAAAGAATGATTGGAAAACTGTTTCGGTTACTACATAGTTCACATCATGCCCTATATAATCCATCAGCGTAAACGGCCCCATGCGAAAGCCGCCCAATTCAGTCATCGCCCAGTCTATAGTCGCCATATCAGCTATACCTTCTTCATATATCCTTATCGCCTCGCTATAGAAAGGTCGTGCTACCCTGTTCACTATAAAGCCCGGCGTATCTTTGGCTATCACCGGCACTTTACCCCAGTTTTCCATTAGTGCTTTTGCAGCCGGTATACGTGCTTCATTTGTTTGCACAGCAGGTATTATTTCCACCAGTGCCATGAGCGGAGCGGGATTGAAAAAGTGCAGTCCCATTACTCGTGAGGCGCTGTTACAAGCCGCAGCAATTGATGTTATGGAAAGCGAAGAAGTATTACTTGCCAGCACACAATCCTCACTCACAATCTTTTCTACTTCCGCAAATACCGTTTTCTTTATTTCCAGCCTCTCTACAATAGCTTCTATAATAAGTCCACAGGCCGCAAAGGCACTTACACTCTCCGCGAAGGTGAAGCGCTGCATCACTTCCTCAGCAGATGCCAGCTTTCCTTTCTCCTGTAACCTGGCAAGAGTCGAAGCAAGTCCTGCCTTTGCTTTGTCAAGAGCAGCAGCATTGGCGTCGTATACCACAACCTTATGGCCTGCAACAGCAGCTACCTGCGCAATGCCTGCACCCATAGCGCCGGAACCAATAATGCCTACTATTGTATCGCTGTTCATTATTTCTTTTTCAGGTTCAGTATGCTCCAGTCAGTTTTTTCTGCCACTATAGTGTTCTTCAGCAGGCCCAGCCCTTCTATTTCCATTTCTACCACATCACCGTCCTGCAGCCACTGTTCAGCATAGTTAGGATCGTTCAGCTTACCTGTACCGTTCAGTTCCAGGAAGCAACCGGTACCCACAGTACCACTTCCTATCACCTCGCCGGGTATTAAGTCCACACCATACGAACAACGCTCCAGTATCTCCGCAAAAGTCCAGTCCATATCACCTACACTTCCTTCACTCACCTGTATTCCATTTACCCTGCACACCATCTTCAGGTTATAACTGTTCCCTGTATGATTCGGTTTAGCCGAAATACGATACTGTTCCAGTTCATCCGGCGTTACCAGCATCGGGCCTATTACCGTACTGAAATCCTTACCCTTCGCCGGCCCCAGGTTGAGCAGCATTTCTTCCATTTGCAGGGTGCGTGCGCTCATATCGTTCATTATCATATAGCCGGCTATGTATTTGTCAGCATGTTCCGCTTTTATGTTGCGTCCGCGCCTGCACGTAACTATAGCAGCTTCCAGTTCAAAGTCCAGCTTCTTAAAATGATCCGGCATACACACTATGTCACCGGGACCTTGAATAGCATTATGATTCGTAAAATAGAATATAGGGTATTGGTCAAACTCCGGTATCATATCCACTTTGCGATTGCGCCTCGCTGAAGCCACGTGCTGGCGGAAAGCATATCCATCGCGGCAGGACGTTGGTCTCGGCACCGGCGCCAGGATATCCGCTCCGCCGAAACTAGTTCCTTCCATACCTGTGCTGCCTGCCTTTATAGCTTCGTCAGCCAGCCGTGCAGTGTCCTCCATCCTTTCCCAATCGTTCAGCAGCTCCATCATAGTGCCGGGCAAGGTGCGATTCACTTCGTTTGCATCATAAAGCCTGTCATTTACATAAAAAGCCAGTTGTTCCTTGCCACCTTTCAGGTATGTTACCAGTTTCATCCATTATCTGTTTAAGGGCTCAAAAATAAAGAAAGGGATACGAATTCCCGTATCCCTCCCAATTATAATATCTATTTGTCCCTTAGCGCAGTACTTGCATCGGCAGGCTTGTCTTTCCCGCCTTTGTACCTATTTGCAGTATGTACGAGCCTGAAGCTAGTTCTTTAACATCAATGCTGTTATCAGCATTGGTTATGTCCCCCATCAGCACCACGCGGCCGGCAATATCCAGGCAGCGGTAAGTACTTTTCTCTTCCAGGCCTCTTACATATACAGTATTATTAGCCGGGTTAGGATAAATCGAAACAGCCGGAACCGTTGCCACATTGCCCACCCCCACGGGATCACTGATCACATACACCTTTCCGTGATAAGGATTCGTATTGGGTGCAGTCGCAACTACTACCAATGAATCCCCTGCTGGCAAAGAAGCAAAGTTGTGTGCCGTACTCGCCGTGCTCGTTTGTTCCACGGAGTAAATAGTATCAGCATGAAGCAATACTACAGTAGCATAGTTCTTATTCAGCTGCACGTTTAGTGTCGTTTCGCCGGAATATATACTGCCTACATGTTGTGCGGTCAACACCTCTGAAGAATCATAACGCAACTGAAGCGAGGGATCACCAAAGAATATCCAGGTATCTGTCATTTCATCACCTGCACTGCCATAGGCATCATTCATAGCCATGCAGCTCGCAGTGGTTATTGCGCCGGCAGCGTACAATTGGTTGCTATTGTTATTGGTGATGATGCTGTTGAATTCATCCTGCGCTTCCATCGGCGGATCCCATGACTGGTTGATAGAGCTCATGAAACCAGCCACCATACCCGTTGGCTGACCGGCTATATTGGCCCTCATCAGCCTTTCACCCAGTGAAGTGTTGTTCGTAAACTCACCGGTAACACAGGCCACCGTAAGCATAAAAGGCCATTGCCCGCCTGTATTGTTTAGTTGTGCCACGTTGGCATTGCCAAAGTTTGTTGTTGCCATTGATGTTGAGGAACCATGGCCGCAGTAGTTCAGCAGCGATATACCGGTGTTGACCGCACTTATTACTGCCGAGGCATTAGGGTCACCCGGCAGATCAAGAGGCGCGATATTCGGATCATGAGTTCCGTCGTATGCCTCATCCACATGGGTATATGTAGCGCCCAGCAACTGAGTCCGTATTCCGGCCATATGCTCCCAGTCCATTTCGTTGTCATCGCCGGGGCCTTCATCCGATGCTATCCCAATAGCACGCCCATACCAGCCCTGGGCTGCAGGCGGATTCTTTTCGTATTCAATGCTCTTGGTCAACTGCGGCACCAGCTCGTTCCATGTATTTGCCGAAAACCTGCCTATCAGCAGATCAGGATAGTGATCGTTACCTGATATGTATGTATAGGCTGCGTCCGAAGGTCCACCTACTGTATTATCGTTCACAGGCGGCATATCGCCTATGTCACCTATCAGCACCACATAGTTAATGCCATACTGCTGGTAATACCAGGATATCCTCGCCCTTATGCTATCCGGATCGGGCCCGCTTGTCATGGTATCTACAGCCATCACCAGGCAGCGTATGCCGCGTTCTGCTTTCCATTTTATAAACTCCTGGAGATCGGCGATATATGGTGTTGGGGTTATGATCAGCATATCGCCCGTTTCTGCCGGTGCGCTATAGGTACTTTTTGCCGCCGCACCTTCCAGCAAATGGTAGTTGAGAAACTGCTTTTTATAGATATTATCCCACAGCGCATTCGTAGCTACTTCTACAGGCTTTTGTGCTTCAGGTGTTTTTACCGCAACCTCAATACTGTGATATATACGCAACAGATGGGTTACAGGATTGTACTGCACAGGGTACACGTGCACCGCCTGCCCGTGAGCAGAGCGTATCATGTAATCACCTGCTTTGCTTACTATCTTTGACGGATAAAATGCATCTTGCTGATAAACCGCTCCGGCTACCGGGCTGATTTTTGAAGGATCGTCCGCACGGCTAAGATTGCCTTTTGAGGGAATCACATCGTAGCCAAAATAGTCCGTATAGCTGCTACCGGTTACTACCAGCTCCATATCTCCGCCAACCAGGAAACTATAGGCCATATAGGGCATTTGCGGCGCACCTTTTTCCAGCGTATGGGCCGCGCCTTTTACATCCGGTGTATACCAGTTTCCTCCGGCGGGATCAACTGCTACATTGTTGAAAGCCAGGGTAAGCTTGTATCCGTCATCTGTTTTCTCCAGGTGTTGCTGCACTGCATCCTGTGCCTTTGCATTGCCCAACAACAAGACAAGGCCCGTAACTAGTAAAAATGA
>CAMPKR010000229.1 GCA_946887345.1 uncultured Bacteroidota bacterium
TGCTTATCTTCTACGTCTGAAATCTCCTCTCTTCCAAGCCTCAAAAAACTCCCCCCATGCTATCGGATCAAAGAGGCGCATATTAGGCATTTGACCGTAATAAGTAGATTTCTGGAATTGCTGCTGCTGATAGGCCGCCTGGCTTTCGCGGCCATCTCTTGGCAACGTGTAAGCTAAAGCACGTAATATATATTCGTCCGTATTTTTCTGTGCAATCCTGTATTGGTCGTCAGGTATTCTATTGTTTCGGAAGGCATAGTCAAACTGATCTCGCGTCATGTATGGCCGGATGATAGTTTCGGGAAGATAGAAGGTATCCTGCACCATCAATTGGATCATAGAGTAATACTGTCCCTGGAGGTCACGCGGTACTGCATACTGTTTAGAACGAAAGCCAAGCGATGAAAAGATAAGTGTATCGCCTTTATAGCAAACTATAGAAAAGACTCCCTTATCAGAGCTTTCTACACCGCGGTTCTTGTTCTTTACCATCACCACTACGTTAGGCACCCCGCGAAGACTATCGGCAGTCATAGCTACACCGTTTATCTGAACAATACGGTCGTCAACAAGTTGGGCCTTTGCAGTAAGCGGCAGTAGAAATAATAAAAAAAGTAAAGTCCGGAAGCCCAGGTTCATGCTCTAAAGTTACGATCAAAATCACTTTCTGCCATCCATCGGGAATAGCAATCAGACTATTGAGTTAAACACTTGATTTTATGTTACAAAGAACGGCAGTATGGCGTATTTTTGCAGCGCTGATCAGCACTTTAACAAAGGTTTATATGATAACAAGGGAAGATGTATTGAAAGCTTTGAGCAATGTGCAGGAACCGGATCTGGGCAAAGACCTGGTAACCCTGAACATGGTGCAGGATATAGAGATAAATGAAAAGGAAATATCCTTCACTGTAGTGCTTACTACCCCTGCATGTCCATTGAAGGAAATGATAGAACGGGCCTGTGTAAATGCTATTCATCTGTTGGTAGATAAAGAAGCTGAGGTGACCGTAAATATGACAGCGAACGTGAACAGCAATCGCAAAGACAATAAATCGCTGTTGCCTGGTGTAAAAAATATTATTGTTGTTGCCTCCGGTAAAGGCGGTGTTGGTAAATCTACCATAGCAGTGAATCTTGCGCTAGGCCTCGCACACGAAGGTGCTTCGGTTGGTCTCCTTGATGCTGACATATATGGTCCATCCGTTCCTATTATGCTTGGAATCCGTGATGAGCGTCCAAAAATGATGGAGGTGAATGGCAAAGGTATGATAGTGCCCATGGAGCGTTATGGTATCAAAGCTATGTCTATTGGTTTGCTGATAGATGAGAAGCAGGCCGTAATGTGGCGCGGACCAATGGCAACATCAGCCCTCAAGCAATTCATTACCGATGTATACTGGGGCGACCTGGATTACCTCGTAATCGATCTGCCTCCGGGAACCGGTGATGTACATCTTACTTTGGTCCAAACGATCCCTATTACAGGCGCAGTGATAGTTTCTACGCCTCAACCCGTTGCTGCAGCAGATGCGCGCAAAGCGATTATGATGTTTAAGCAGCAGAATATCAATGTTCCTATTCTCGGCGTTATAGAGAACATGGCTTACTTCACACCGGCAGAGCTCCCGGAGAATAAATACTACCTCTTTGGCAAAGGCGGTGCCAGGAAAATGGCGGAGCAATTCGAACTTCAATTTCTCGGAGAAGTACCTATCGTGCAAAACATTCGTGAGGGCAGTGACAGGGGCGTACCTGCCGTGATAGACGATGAACCGATAGCAAAAGCGGCATTTATAGAACTGGCTCAGCGTGTGGCTCAACAGGTTGCTATGCGTAACGCCAATATGGAGCCTACTAAGATATTGCAGGTTGGATAGTAGCTATCCCTGCATGAAATTTCTAAGCCTTTCTTACGAAAGGCTTTATTGTTATACTT
Organism: uncultured Bacteroidota bacterium; assembly: GCA_946887345.1. Next base: position 1,940 of record CAMPKR010000229.1, read on the forward strand.
ATAAATATAACAAGCAAAGCCCCGATGACATTCAGCCAAAGAAACGACACCACATCGGCCCAATAAATAGCTACAACAAGCGCCTCAGTAATTATGGCTGCTGTAAAAACCGCTTTTCCGCCGACACTCTTCACATAAAAGGCCACGAGGAAAATACCTAGTATCGTCCCGTAAAATAGCGAACCCAGTATATTGACAGCCTCTATTAACGAGCCCATCTTTGTAGCGAACATGGCCACTCCAATGCAGAATGTTCCCCAAAGCAAAGTATGTAGTCTGCCTATTCTGAGTTGTTGCTGCTCGCTTAAATTCTCTGTGCTTCCCAGTAACTGAATGTCCATCATAGAGGACGAAGCAAGCGAATTAAGCGCCGCAGAAATAGACCCCCACGAGGCCAATATAATTACTGCGAAAAGCAGTCCCACTAGTCCCATTGGCAATGTGTGCTTCACAAAATAAAGGAAGATATAGTTGGTGTCATTATTGTCAGACGTATAAGATGAGATCCTTTGTTGTACTTCAGAACGGAGGGTTGCTATTTCTTTTTGCGTTTGTTTTAGATTGCCGACCTCAGGGTTGATGGCATCTTTGTATCCATTCCGCCTGTATATCACAATAGCATTTGCCTGCTGCTGCTGTTTCTGTTGTAGTGCTGTATTGCGAGCTTCCACCGAGCTTACATATTCGGGTTGTTCCCTTTGCAATTGTGCATAAGCACCTTCATTGAAATTCACAGGTGCGGCCTGGTAACTATAGAAGGCAAAGAGCAAGGCCCCTATCAGCAATATCATGAACTGCATAGGTACTTTTACAATGCCATTCATCAGCAGCCCCAATTTACTTTCCCTGTCACCTTTTCCCGAAAGATAGCGTCCCACCTGGCTCTGGTCGGTGCCAAAGTAAGAGAGTGCCAAAAAGAATCCACCTATGATACCACTCCAGATGTTGTATTTGTCCTTCCAGTCGAAACTAGTGGTAATTACATTTAACTTACCCGATTTGCCTGCAATGAATAAGGCATCGCTGAACTTTACACCCGGTGGAAGCCTGTCTATTACCAGGTAACCGGCTATCGCCATCGATGCGAGTATGATCAGGAACTGCAGCTTCTGGGTATGTGCCACTGCCTTTGCACCGCCGGTGAATGTATAGATGATCAGCAGTCCCCCGGTGACAATATTAGCTAGGTAGATATTCCAGTCAAATATTGAAGAGATAATAATCGCAGGCGCATATATACTGATACCGGTAGATAAACCCCTGGATAGCAGGAACAGCACAGCCGTCAGCAATCGTGTTCGCCTGTCAAAGCGTTGTTCCAGGTATTCATATGCTGTATAAACGTTCAGCCTTCTGAAGATCGGGATAAAGGTGACAGCTATCACCACCATAGCTATCGGTAGCCCAAAATAATACTGCACAAAGCGCATACCGTCTGTATACGCCTGCCCCGGCGCAGAAAGAAAGGTAATAGCACTTGCCTGTGTGGCCATCACGCCCAGCAGCACTACATACCAGGGCATTTGTCTGTCAGCCAGTAAGTATGAATTGGTGCCGTCTTGTTTGCGGCCTTTATAGACACCATATGCTATGATGCCTGTGAGTGTGAAAAGTAATATGAGCCAGTCAAGCGTGCTCATGCCCAGTATTGAGTGAACAGGTAATAGAAGATGATTTGTAGTACCAGAAGCAGTGTCACTGTTACGTACCAGGCACTCCAGTTGATCTTCTTCATGCTCATAGCACAGTTATTTAGTTTCCAACCGACAGCATATTCATCAGCAACCGGATAGCACCGCTGTTACCGGCAGGCAATTGCCTGAAGAACGACAGTGAGGTGTATATATAATGACCTTTTCCGTATTGGGTATATAGAGTGCTGCCTTTCAACGGCGCTTCCTTACTATCATTCATCTGGAAGATCGGTTCATACTTCTCGTCCCAGGTGGTTGCAAAGTAAAGCCCTCTTTCCTGTACCCATCCGCGGAAGTCGTCTTCTGTTATTTTATTGGGATGATTCAGAAGCCTGTGTTCGGGATTCAGGAAGGTAACCTTTGCGTCTTCTTCTGTAACGCGTATGTTGGCCAGTTTTAGAGGGTAGGGGCCTACACCGGTAGTGGCCATGTCCTGGAGCGTGTTGTACTGCATCACCAGGGTGCCGCCATTCTCAGCATACTGTAGCAAATGGCCCATCCACTGTGCCATACGTTTTTCTGTATTTACTGAACGGATGCCCGTAATAATGGCATCATACTGTCGTAGTTTGCCGGCTTCCATGTCTTCGTCAGTAAGAACGGTTACATTGAGGCCCGCATCGCGAAGAGTGGTTGCAACGTTATCACCCGCACCTTCTACATAGCCTATTTTCTTTGCAGTTACTTTCCAGTTGTTGCGAACCACCTTTACATATGGAGTACTAAAATATTGTAAGGTCGGTATATGGCTGTATTGTATGGTATGCAGGGACTAAGCAAAGATTTATTCTCCTACAAACAAAC
>CAMPKR010000230.1 GCA_946887345.1 uncultured Bacteroidota bacterium
CATATAGTGTGGCCAGCCGTCGCCGTCGCGGCCCTCATATTCGTAATAACCCCTCTGGCTCAATAACTCGCAAACTGCTATATGCATCAGGTCCTGCTTCTGCTCTTTTGAGAACTTACGACCGGGGATATCTCCCAGTATGTTGATACCGATAAGAAACAAAACACCTTCCATATCCGGAACTTTACCAAATCGTTCCCTCAGCATATTTTCAGTAGCCAGCCACCTTTCTTCGAAATTTTCCATTGTTTATTAGTATTAAGTCAAAAGTAGAAAGTAGAAAGTCTACCCGCAAAAAAAGTTCAGGCAAAACCGCGAAATTTTAAGTCAATTTTAAAATATCGGCTATTGAACGAATCTCCCTGATTATTATTTTTGGTTCCGCTATAACATATTAACTTGCTATAGAATAAAGCATATGGAACTGAGCACTTCTCCCGACATAAGGGAACTGAACGAACGGATACACCAGCAGAGCGCTTTTATAGACCTGCTGCAGATGGAACTAAACAAGGCAGTAGTAGGCCAAAAGCATATGGTGGAGCGGCTGCTGATAGGCCTGCTGGCCAACGGGCACGTATTGCTGGAGGGCGTACCGGGGCTGGCCAAAACACTGGCTATTAAATCGCTGGCATCGGCTATACATGCACGTTTTGCCCGTATTCAATTTACCCCGGACCTGCTGCCGGCAGACGTGCTGGGCACCATGGTGTATAACCCGCAGGCCCATGAATTTGCGGTTCGTAAGGGTCCTATTTTCGCCAATTTTATATTGGCTGATGAAATTAACCGCGCGCCCGCCAAAGTACAAAGCGCCCTGCTGGAAGCCATGCAGGAACGCCAGGTAACTATTGGCGACAACACCTACAAACTGGAAGAGCCGTTCCTGGTATTGGCTACGCAGAACCCCATAGAGCAGGAAGGCACTTATGAACTTCCCGAAGCACAGGTGGACCGCTTTATGTTGAAAGTGGTGATCACCTATCCCAAAAAGGAAGAGGAGCGCAACATCATACGCTACAACCTGAATCCGCAAGGGGCAAGTAAGATCAACCCTGTTGTAACACCCCAGGACATAATAGGTGCCCGCCAGCTGGTGCGCGAGGTATATATGGATGAAAAAATAGAGCAATACATACTTGACATAGTATTTGCAACCCGCTTCCCTGACGAATATAAGCTGGGTAAGCTAAAACCACTGATCAGCTACGGAGCGTCTCCACGCGCAAGTATAAGTCTTGCCCTGGCGGCTAAGGCTTATGCCTTTATCAAGCGCCGCGGCTATGTGATACCGGAAGATATACGTGCCGTTTGCCATGATGTGATGCGCCACCGTATAGGCCTCACCTACGAGGCTGAAGCTGAAAACATCACCAGCGAACAGATACTGAATGAAATACTGAACGTGGTGGAAGTGCCATAGAAACACGATTCTTTAGATTTTGAAGATTTGCCTTGATATTATGGCAATGAAAGATTTGAAAGGCCTGCAATAGTAGCAGGTCTTTTTATATATGGTATGTCTGCTATTGACGCGTACTGACGGCTTAGAGCAGTACAGACGCTATGTGGTGTGACGCGTACTGACGGCCAAGAGCCGTGCAGACGCTATGCAGGTGCTAGCTAACAAAAAGTTATATTTGCCCAACAATTAACGAATATGTTACCGATACAATTATTCAGGCAGAACAAGGATCTGGTACTGAATGGGCTGAAGAAGAAGAATTTTAAGGACCTGGAACTGGTAGATAAGATCATATCCCTGGACGAGCTACGCCGCCATGTTCAGCTTGAAAATGATACGGTAGCCGCCGCGATAAATGCAGCTTCGAAAAACATAGGCCAGATGATGGCCAATGGCAAAAAAGAGGAAGCGGAAGCCCTGAAAAATGAAGTGGCGCAGAATAAGGACAATTCAAAAAATCTTTCGCTAAGACTAAATGAACTGGAATCTGAACTGCATGATATGCTGGTGCAGCTGCCTAACCTGCCACATAGTAGTGTACCCGCGGGGAAGACACCAGAAGAAAACGAAGTGGTGCGTACGGCAGGACAGCGCCCCGACCTGAGCGCGCAGAAGTTGCCGCACTGGGAAATAATGGAAAAATACCGCCTGGTGGACTTTGAACTGGGTAATAAAATAACAGGCAGCGGCTTCCCCGTCTATATAGGGCAGGGCGCCAAACTGCAGCGGTCACTGATCAGCTATTTTCTGAATTACAACATAGATGCCGGGTATACCGAGTATTACCCGCCTCATATGGTGAACGAGGCTACCGCTTACGGTACAGGGCAATTACCTGACAAAGAAGGTCAGATGTATCACGTAACTGTAGATGGTTTATACCTGATACCTACGGCTGAGGTGCCTGTAACCAATGTATACAGGGACGAGATAGTGCCGGAACAGAACCTGCCTATAAAAATGACCGCCTATACTCCCTGCTTCAGGAGAGAGGCGGGCTCGTACGGAAAAGACGTTCGCGGGCTGAACAGGGTGCACCAGTTTGACAAGGTAGAAATAGTGCAGCTTTCTCACCCTGAAAAGAGTTACGAAACGCTGGATGCCATGGTGGCGCACGTAGAAAAACTACTGCAGAACCTGGGGCTGGAGTACCGCATACTGCGCCTCTGCGGTGGGGACATGAGTTTTGCTTCTGCACTCACTTACGATTTTGAAGTATACAGCGCTGCGCAGGAGCGCTGGCTGGAAGTGAGCTCCGTATCTAACTTCGAGACCTTCCAAACCAACAGGATGAAGATCCGCTTTAAAGACAGCAACGGTAAAACCCAGCTGCTTCATTCGCTAAACGGAAGCTCTTTGGCATTGCCACGCATAATGGCCTGCCTGCTGGAAAACAACCAGGCACCTGAGGGCGTAAGAGTGCCTGAAGCTCTGCGTCCGTACTTCGGGAAAGATATGATCAACTAATTTTGACTAATTTTCAACTATGATACAACGTATTCAAACACTGTGGTTATTCCTGGCAGGCCTGGTAAATGCCGGAGTGTTTTATTTTGACCTCTACAGAGGATATGTCACGGAGAACAATGCCCAAGTCTTGAAAAGCCTTTATGTAGGCAGAGAAATGCCTCTCCTGCTCATCGCTATTGTAATGGTAATTCTGCCTTGGGCTGCTATTGGCATGTTCAAAAACCGCAAACGGCAGCGTAGCATGGCGGCGGTATCGGCTGTTGCAACCGTTGCATTCATTTCAGCATTCATGATGAGAGTAACATCGTTCACAAAGGAAACAGCTGGTATTGCGAATGATACCTACTGGATCGGCTCTGTATTACCATTTGTAAGTATTGTATTTATTGTACTGGCGATACGGGGTATTAACAAGGATCAGAAACTGGTAAAATCGCTTGACAGATTAAGATAAACGAAGGCCCCTCCACTCCAGCGAGGGGCTTTTTTAGATACTAATACGGGCCTTTGAACCCTTATCTAACAATTATTTGCTTTGCATATTCTTTGCGCCTTCTTTGCGACCATAGCGTTTAAAAATTCAACCGCAAAGAACGCTGAGAGCGCAAAGATTTCGCAAAGGCCCATATTTTATGTTAGTGCCTTTTTTATAGCCTGTAGAAAATACCCATGGAAACACCCTTAGCACCAAAAGGTAAAGAATAAGACTGGGCCTGCCGCGGCTGATCGGAACTAAAAGTATATGCACTAACATCATCAACATAAATTGTCGACTTCTGGTAGGGCATGCGGGTAGCTGTGACGTCTTCGCCGTTTACAGCTGCGCTCAGCAACTTAAGTTCTCTCGCCTTTACGGTCATCACAAGCACATCAAAGGTCAAATAAGCGCCAAGCGATTTCGTTATTTTATATTCTGCACCGCCTGAGAAAGCGAGGCCGATCCCGAACAGTGTTTTTAGTTCCGACCTGTCGTAGAAATTATTTGAATCGGTTGATGTTTTTGAATCAATAAATATCTTTTTGTGTATGGGCAAAGCAAGCCCTGCGCGTAACAGTACATCTATCTTACGGCCGGGTACCCGCATTACTAAGGCGGGTACAAGCATAGTTGGATTCTTAGCAGATTGGGTAACCGTAGTTTCAGAACCGGGAGGATATACAGCCAGGCTTTGTGAAAAACTATAGGACACCCCGCTTAATACCGAGGAAACGCCCAGCTCAAAGCCTATTTTCTGAAACATGAAGCCAAGAGCCGCGGTAGCCGTGAAACCCGAAAACATGGAGGCCTTCTTAACCTGGAACATGGCATTATCCAGCGGGCTGACGCTACTACCCGTGTAGGGAAAACCAGTAATATAAACAGGGCGGGAATTGGATAAAGGAAAACCATAACCCACACCTGCTCTCCCGAAAAATGCCTGCGCAAAAGATGAGGCAGATAGCAGGAGTATGCAGGAAATA
>CAMPKR010000231.1 GCA_946887345.1 uncultured Bacteroidota bacterium
ACAATAATGAAACCAAGAGCATTCTTAAAGCTGCAGATACCACCATTACCCAGATAACCAGCAACACGGGCAATATAGGTGGTGGTGCAATGGGCTGGCTGAGATATCACATTACTAAAAACGTATTGATAGGCACAGAAGCGAGCTTCTATTATCGCGTGGGCCACATTACGCAAACCATTGACGTTACCCGCAGGGATTTTTCAATTCCTGCCAGGCCCATGATAACTACCTCTACGAAAATTGATAATGATGAGTCGGAAGGAGTATTCAGCCTGCCTACGGTCTTCTATCTTATTGTAAAATTTTAGATTTTGTCATTCTTTTCGATAAATGGCCGGTATTACCGGTCATTATTTTTTATTACATAGAACGATCCTTATTTTTGCGCCTCTCAAAATAGATAAACAACACACATGGGTCGGATATTTGAAGTACGTAAATCCTCGATGTTTGCTCGCTATGACCGAATGGCCAAGCAGTTTTCCCGCGTAGGTAAAGAAATAGCTATAGCAGTAAAGAAAGGTGGTCCTGACCCGGACACCAACCCTATGCTGCGCCGAATCATACAAAATGCCAAGGGCTTCAACATGCCTAAGGACCGCATTGAGGCGGCTATCAAAAACGCAATGGGCAAGGATACCTCCAACTACGATGAAGTGCTGTATGAAGGTTATGCCCCTCATGGAATTGCGATACTGGTGGTGACCGCTACAGATAATACTACCCGTACGGTGGCCAACGTTCGTTCCCATTTCAACAAAGGCGGCGGCAGCCTTGGTAACAGTGGATCAGTAGCTTTTATGTTCAAACACCTGGGCGTTTTCAAACTGAAGGCTGACGGCCTGAACATGGAAGAGCTGGAACTAGAACTGATCGACTTTGGCCTGGAAGAAGTAGGGGAAGACAGCGAAGGCAATATCATTGTTCGTTGCGAATTCAATGACTTCGGTAATATGCAGAAGGCACTGGAAGAAAAGGGTATTACGCCGATATCGTCTGAGATAGAATGGATACCACAGAACACTGTAGAACTGACACAGGAGCAACAGGACGATGTATTTAAACTAATAGCCCGCGTGGAGGAAGACGATGACGTGCAGCAGGTGTTCCATAATATGGCGTAGGTGACATTTCAAGTAAGAAAAGCTTGGTGAGACAGAGTCTCACCTTTTTTGATTTGTAAAATTCGTATATTTATTATGTGAAACCTGTAACTACGATAATGCTTGCTCTTCTTTGTCTTGCGGCTTGCAAAAAAGACCCTACAACGGGCACAAAGGCAGCTGCCTCAACTTCCGATGACACAACGCAACTAACAGACACAACTCAAGTGACGGATTTGACAAATGGCAGAGGTTATATGTTTGTGCCTATGAAAGATGCTATATGGCTCGTTCATAGCCAGGGAACGATAGTTTCTCAGTCGCCTAACATTTATGACACTAGTTACCACTACCACGCAGTTATTACTGCGTTGAACCAAGATACTTTCGTAAATGGATGGCACTATCATTTTTTCTCCGCCTATTCAACTCCACACCATGGCTCTAGTGTTGGGGGGACTGTCTATGTAGGTAGGCTATATATTAATGAGGACACTATAGGTAAAAAAGTTTATCAGGCGACAATGTTCCCTTCGTTTGGCGGTACGGTACTGTTGGATTATAATCGCCCAATAGGTTCTACATACCAACACGTAAGCCAAATAGTTGATTCAGGGGATATACCAATTAATGGAATTCCCAATAAAGTATGGTACGGATCTAGCAGCCTGACTGGGATAACTTGTTTTTTTCAAGCCTATGGTATAGGTGGACAAGGTGGAGTTACCTTATCTGGGTTTGCACCTGGAGGATATAATTCACAGCTACGCAGTTTGGATTTTATTTATAAAGGTGATACAATACACTTTGATTATGACATTGATCCTAACGGCCCTTTTTAACATTAACGTCATTGGGTATTTCTTTACCGCCTTCAAAACAACATTTGTATAACGTTGTATAGCTATAAGATCGTGGTTCAAAATAGTTAGTTTTGCCCCATGAGACCAGATATGAAGCCCGTTCGTTCATTGCCTTTACTGATAGGTCGTAAGCCGGTGCTGGAAGCACTGCAGGGCGGTACAGGCATAGAAAAAATATTTCTGCTGCGGACAGCTACAGGGCCTGAGATCAACACCATTAAACAACTGGCTAAGGAATATAATGTACCCATGAGCCAGGTACCGGTAGAGAAGCTGAACGGCATGACCAAAGCCATGCACCAGGGTGTGGTAGCCTATACCAGCCTGCTACATTACGTAGACCTGCAATCGGGCATAGACCAGGTAGTGGATAAAGGTGAGACGCCGCTCTTCATCCTGCTTGATGGCCTGACAGATGTCCGCAATGTGGGGGCTATAGCACGTACAGCTCTTTGCTGTGGTGCACAGGGTATTATACTTCCGACTTCGCAGTCTGCATCGCTTACAGAAGATGCTATTAAGACCTCAGCAGGTGCCTTAAAGAAGATATTGCTGTGTCGTATACCATCGGTTCCGCAAGCAATAGATGTCCTCCGTCTTAATGGTATACAAGTGCTGGGTACACAAATGAAAGGCAGCGTACCTGTGTATGAAAGCGATCTATCTATCCCTTCCTGCATAGTAATGGGGGCAGAAGACACGGGTATCAGTAAGGATGTACTCAAACGCGCTGACCAGCTGATACGAATCCCGATGGTCACTGCCTTCGATTCACTGAATGTATCAGTAGCTGCGGGGATGATCATGTATGAGGCATGCCGTCAGCGGCTGGCAACGAAATAGGTTTTATTACCGATTCCGTGTTTTTGGGAAGCTGAAGAAGCCCGTCAATACTGATTTCTTCCATTTTTTATTACCGATTCTGTACCGTTTTGTTTCCGGTTTATTACCGCTTTGTTACCGGTTTTGTTCCGGGTGTTTACCGAATTGTTTCCGGTTGTTACCTGTTGACTTTTTTTGAGTTGCAATATTAGCTGCTGACTTGTGCAATGTATGTGCCTGCGTGTGCAAGATGTGTGCAGACTTGCGCAATAACTGTGCAAGCTTGTGCCGTGCAGATGCAATGTAGTGCAGATTTGAAAAGGATATTCATTCAACTGAAATGCTTTTGGGTAAAGCGTTTGCGAGTGGGGGAAGGGTTTACAGTATGTCAAAGAGCTTACCCGGATGCAGCATGTACCCTGCAACAGGTAAGTAAAGATACGATGCGGAGCCAGGGGAATCCAAATTTTGCTGTGGCTATGTGGGAAAGTTTTTTGTTTTAGTTAGAATATTGCGAGTTGATGTAAGACGTTTATTGATGGCCAGAGTGCAGGTGTCTGCCCGCCCGCTGTGTTTCCCCCCTCTTCCCGACATGCGTCGGGACGACAAGTGGCTCGTCTGTCTCCTCCCTGCCAGGGGAAGAGTCTTGTTGTTGTTTTACTGTAGCTTGAATGACAGGGGTAAATTGTAATATACTGCGACAGGTTTGCCGTTTTGCTTGCCTGCTTTCCATTTGGGCATAGAGTTGACAACACGAAGCGCTTCTTCGTCGCAACCGGAACCTATGCCGCGCAACACTTTTGCGTCGGAGACAGATCCATCCTTCTGAATGATGAGTTTAATTATTACACGGCCCTGAGTTTCTTTCTTAAGGGCTTCTGCGGGATAACGAATATTAGCAGCTATATACTCATTGATGTTGCCATCGAATTCCGGCATTTGCTCTACGAACGTGAAAACTTCTTCGGCCTCGGAGGATGCCGTTTCTTGTTTCGGGGCAAGTGTTTTGTCATTCTGAGCGAAGGCGGTTGTGGATATGGTTATTGCGAGGACAAAGATGATGAGCCTGTACATGGATTGTTGTTTTACGGGTGCAAAGATAGAGTGTTAGTGAAGGGGAATTGTCATTGAAGTCTTGAATGTGGTGGCTTGTTGCCGTCGGCACCCTATCCGCTGAAGGGGAGCAAAGCTTAATCAGTTTAACGGTCTCTGATTAGTTCATCTAAATAGTTCACGCATTGTTTGATAAGTATGCATCTGCCCGGCCGCTGTGTTTCCCACCTCTTCCCGACATGCGTCGGGAAGATAAGCGGTTCGTCTGTCTACCCTGCCAGGGGGAGAGTCTTAGCCGGTTGCTGTGCTTAGTTATTGGCAAGAACGCTGCGTGAGATTGCCGCCGGGGGCAGGCAATGACGTTGGGCAAGGAACGTGGTTGCTTCTGATTAGTTCGTCTGCCCGCCCGCTGTGTTTCCACCCTGGCCGAAGCAGAGCTTCGGCATTCCCTTTCCTGCCCCCGCTTGTTAGCGGGACACCGCAGGAGGGGAGTTTCGCGTTTTTTTGTTCTGATTTG
>CAMPKR010000232.1 GCA_946887345.1 uncultured Bacteroidota bacterium
GGTACTTGAAAAATTCTCCGCACAGATAATCATAGACGACAAAGGTAAGTTCGCCTATTTTGAACCCGATATTCAGGTCTACGAATGTAAAGGCAGAGACGAGGTTTGCGAGATACTCGACTGCATGGAGAAAAAACTCGAGGGTATTCGTTGCATTCCTGCACAGATACAAGGCGAAACAGTTCCCTACTGGATAGATTTCTCAGCGCTGAAGCAAGACCTGGTTGTTAACTAGGCAGATCCCAATTTTATAAAACGGTTGCCGGTTAGTTCAAGGCCATTGTCTATGTAAAAGCGATGCGCATCCTTACGCCGCACGTTGGAGCATACTTTCAGAGATCTGTACTCCCCTATTTTTTCTTCTATCGCCTGCAGCAGCAGCTGACCTACCTTTCTACCACGATAATCAGCATCTACATACATCTCCTGAATTTCGTATTCCATGCCACAGTGATGCAATACTATCTGCCCGTAACAGGAAAGAAAACCAATCACCTTTCCTTCTGCTTCCGCAACAAGGTGATGTGCATCTTGCTTCTGCAGGTTTATTTCAAAACACTCTTTAAAGCGGCCGGGGTCAAGCGGCTTTTCTTTTAGCTCACACATGAAGCGGTAGATAGTATCCAGATCGGAAATAGTGGCGGCGCGGATAGTCATACTATAAATTTAGAAAATATCGACGGAGCTAAAAATCCTGCAGGTCCCGCGAACTTGCATGTGGCATCCGCAATTGTAATATTGATGAACACCGTAAATCCATGCCTTGAAACACATTCATTTTTTTACTAAATTTGAAATACAATAAATATGTGATGAAACCTATAGCTCGTTTTTTATTGCTGGCAGTCTTTATTATTCATTCACTTCATGCCACAGCGCAAAAGGAAAACTATATCTGGTATTATGGATTAAAATACGGGCTGGATTTTAATTCTGGCAGCCCCGTAGTTGTTCAGGATAGCATGGAGAGTATTGAAGGCTGTGTTACAGTTTGCAATGGCGCTGGCAATCTTCTTTTTTATAGCAACGGCAATTTCGTTTGGGATAAGAATCACAATGTGATGCCTAATAGCGTGGGGCTATTGGGCAACGGCCCTACCATGTTTGGCCCTCCCGGTTCTTCTACACAGGGTGTAGCCGCGGTCAGGTCAATATCCAACCCTTCCCAATACTACCTCTTTGTATTAGACGCTGCGGAACAACAGGTTTTTTTTCCTAACGGGGGATACCTCCGCTATTCTATAATAGATATGAGTTTGAATGGTGGACTTGGGGATATAATACCGGTGCAAAAGAACATTGTGATAGACAGTATGCTATCGGAAAAAATGACGATCACCAGCAATGGATGCAATTACTGGCTGCTCACCCATAGGAAAGACCTTCCTGAATATCGTGCTTTTAAAATAGACATCAACGGAGTAGGCCCTAACCCTGTAGTATCAGCTGTAGGCATTCCGTTGACAACACTTTCATTACAGCCTTATTGGTGCGGCGAAATGAAAATATCTCCCAATAAGAGAATGGTAGCATTAACTCCCTACAATATTCCGGAAACAGAGCTGGCGGAGTTCGATGTATTGACCGGAATAGTGTCTAACCCTATAAATATTGATAGTACTCCTTATACTGGAAAATATGGAATAGAATTCTCGCCTGATAGCAGGCGTTTATATACAGGCGGCAGCACAGGCATATATCAGTTTAACCTCTCACTGCTTCCGGATGCCAATGCTGTAAGGAACTCCCGCACAAATCTTGGCTATGGTCAATATAATGGCATTAGAACAGGGCCTGATAATAAACTCTATGCCGCACACGATATTTCAAATATTCCTTACGTTGCCTGTATCAATAACCCCAATGCTTTGGGTAGTCTATGCAACCTGCAACCAATCGCTTATGCCTTACCCTACATTCCCGGGACACTTATCTTCGGTGAGCATTTAGGAAACCCTATACGGAAGCTGGAAGTGGACACTAATATTCACAGCCATGATACAGTGGTTTGCAGCACCAGCGTTACGGTCTCTGCTCCCATGGGATTTAACTCTTATAACTGGAGTGATGGTAGTACTGGTCAAACAACCTCCCTGAATGTACCGGGAACAAAATGGGTCTCTTCTTTTAACGGCTGCCAGTTGCGTATAGATACATTCCATGCAGTAGGTGCCACTACTGACACGACGATAACAATGCATGACACTACTCTTTGCTTGGGTATGAATTCTTATTCGCTCTCAGCGCCCCCAGGCTACACGTCTTATCTATGGAGCAATGGCGAGACCACCCAAACCATCAATATCAACCAGGCTGGAATAGTATGTGTCTACTGCATGAGAGCATGCGAGCTGGGCATCGACAGTTTCACATTACACCCGGGTCTGCTGGACACAACAATAAGCAATACTGATTCTACCATCTGCTTCTTACAGGCTCTCACCCTGAGCTCAGGCCAGAACCAGGACCATTATCTATGGAACAATGGAAGTACTTCCAGCAACATCACCATCACACAAAGCTCTGTGAACTGGCTTATATCCCAGTCGGGCTGCAACGTAGACATTGATACATTTGACATAACGATGATCAGCTTTGATCCAGACCTTGGGAATGATACGATGATATGCCCAACAGACATAATAATGTTAGGTCCGCTGGTGCAGAATGCCCAATATTTATGGCACGATGGTTCTGCCCTCTCTACATATCAGGTCGCAGGTCCAGGAACATATTGGGTAACAGTATCGCAAGGGATATGCGCCGCTGCTGATACTATTGAGATAACACCCAAAACGATCAGCTTTTCATTTGGCGATGACAAGCTGCTGTGTAAAAACGAGATACTGGCGCTTGACCCCGGCATAAACGGAAGCCATATATGGCAAGACAATAGTAATGAGCCTGTTTTCTCCGTAACCTCTCCGGGTACGTATTGGGTGCAGGTATCGCAAGGCAGTTGCGTTGCAGGCGATACTATAATGATCGACTACGAGATATGTGATTGTCCCGCTATGCTACCTACCATTTTTTCTCCGAATCTGGACGGAAAGAATGATGCATTCGGCCCGGCTATCAATTGCGTTTTTTCCGGCTATGTGCTCAGGATATACAACAGATGGGGAGAAAATATTTTTACAGCTGCCAGCATCACCGAGAAATGGAAAGGGCTGCACAATAACATGCCGGCAGATGTAGGTGTCTATTATTATACTTTGAGTTTTACAGGCCCAAGGTCTAAGAAGTTCTTCTACAAAGGTGAGATCACACTTATCAGATAAAAGAATGCTTATTGACTGGAACTGGTATCGCAAAGGCATGCCATGATGCTTTCCTGCTGCAGATCAGATATTTCCAGGATCAATGATTATCCTGCTCAGTAGTTCTTCAGACATAACAGAGTATTGTTTACCAGGTTACAATTATCACTGTAATGAATTAAAAAAAAGAACCCCTCGGACTAACCGGGGGGTTGCTATATACTACTATTTGTATGTTACTATTTGTACTGAGGTATCAGGTCTGTAGCCAGCTTCACCATCTTCTTGATGCCTTCTTCAGGTAAGTTACCTTTCTTGAATTCAGCCAGCACATCAGGCAGCTTCAGTTCCATCTGCTGCAGGAACGCTTCTTCAAATGCCTTGGTGTTCTTCACCGCTACTTCACGGATCAGGTTATTGGTACCCAGGTAGATGATAGCTACTTGTTTTTCTACAGAGTATGGAGTGTACTGGGCTTGCTTCAGGATTTCCACGTTACGGGCACCCTTATCAATTACGTTCTTCGTAGCAGCATCCAGGTCACCACCAAACTTAGAGAAGGCTTCCATTTCACGGTAGAGAGCCTGGTCAAGTTTCAGGGTACCTGCTACTTTCTTCATCGATTTGATCTGGGCATTACCACCTACACGGCTTACCGAGATACCCACGTTGATCGCAGGACGGATACCGGCAAGGAACAGGTTGCTCTCAAGGAATATCTGTCCGTCGGTGATCGAGATCACGTTCGTAGGGATATATGCTGATACGTCACCGGCTTGTGTTTCGATGATAGGAAGAGCGGTTAATGAACCACCACCTTTCACCAGGTGCTTGATGCTTTCAGGAAGATCGTTCATGGTCTTCGCGATGCTATCGTTGTTGATCACCTTGGCAGCACGCTCCAGCAAACGGCTGTGCAGGTAGAATACGTCACCGGGGTAAGCCTCACGTCCCGGAGGGCGACGGAGCAGCAGCGATACCTCGCGGTATGCCACGGCTTGCTTCGACAGATCATCATATACCACCAGGGCAGGACGACCTGTATCACGATAGAACTCACCTATC
>CAMPKR010000233.1 GCA_946887345.1 uncultured Bacteroidota bacterium
TGAAACAAAAAGGAAATAAAAACGAAACAAAAAGGAAATGTCTGCACCTTGCATATAAACAAAAAGGAACTGTCGGTAAACAAAATGTAAACAAAAAGGAACAAGAGGAAATATACAACCCGCACCAATCCTGCATTTCCCCGTAAAAAGCTGCTTTCCGATGTAAACAAAAACCAGGCTGGACGTCATTAGTAAATTATTAAAATATAAAATTGGCTACGGTGCACTGCTTTTTTTCTACGTCTTAATAGATATCCGGCCTCGTTTAGGAAACTTGCCGTAATTTTACATTTGTCCTTATTTAAATATATGACTGCTTTGCGTTTACTCCTTTGTGTTGCCATCCTGTCTCTTGGGGCATTTTTTATGCTGGGTTCTTCAGTGAAAGACCAAAACCTTTACCGCGCCGAATCTGGAGAGGGTGAAGGCGGCGAGGCCGACAGGAAATGGCGGAAGAAGGCTTACATAGAGCTAATGCACAAAGCTGCACCCGGTACCGACTGGCGTGCCATTGAAAGGAAGAACACTCTTAACTCTTACATGCAGAAAAAAGCGCAGGAGGTTTCCAAATCAACTGCAACTTTTGCCAATGGCTATTTTACAGGCGACTGGTATGAGCGTGGTAACAACAACCAGGCAGGCAGGATCACGTCCTTTGCTTACGATAAGCCTCACAATGATCTTTATGGCATGTCTGATGGAGGTACGATCTGGAAAATACAGCCGCCCGGTGGCTCATGGTCTTTGATAAGCGACGATTTTGAATTCAACAGCAGGGTGATAGCGGTGGCTCCCGTGAGCAGTTCGGTAACCAGGGTACTGGCAGCGCATGGCGAGGATATAATGTATACCGATAACAACGGTTCATCATTTACTCCATCAACCGGCATCAGCTACCAGGTAAGCTGGGGAAGCAATCATGTATCAAATATTGTTACTCTTGCTGACGTGAACAGTACTGTCTATTGTACTACACTTGGTTGGGATAATGGTGCCTGGGCTCCACGCGTATATCTTTATCGTTCTACTGACAAGGGCGCCACTTTCACGCACATTCATACTTTTAATGCTGATGGTACTGACAAGGTTTCTTTATTTAGTCCTTTAGGTTCGGGTGCGCTTTATGCACTCGCAGTTACATCTCAGGGCAGTGATACTTTGTTCTCTATTAACGGTACTAACGTTACTTCTTTAAATACCACAACTGCATTTGGCAGCGGTGCTGATGCCTGTAAAATGGTATGTATGCAAAGCGGGCCAACTAATCATTTTTATACGATTATAGACCGGAACCGATTGTACTATTCAAATAACAACGGTTCCAGCTGGACCCTGCAAAGCAACCTGCCCGGCGATATGTGGGATGCACTGGGTGTATCGAGCATCTCACCGAATTTTGTTCACTACGGTGAAGTGGAATGCCATCGCAGCAGCAATGGCGGCAATGGCTGGAATACAGTCAATAACTGGTATGATTACTACGGCGCAGAGCTCACTAATCTGCATGCCGATATACAAAGCATAAACTATTACCAGTACACCAATAACACGGAATTCTGCATTATAGGTACTGACGGTGGCGCGTATATTTCTACCGACCATCTTGCAAACGTTACCAACATAAGCATGACCGGTCTGCGTATCAATCAGCTATGGGATCATATAAGTGTTCTTTCCAACCCGGCAATATTATTCGGCGGCACCCAGGATCAGGGCCTGGCATATACCGGTGCCGCGGGAGGAACAGGGATCGTTAATATGACCCAGCTTATTTCAGGCGATTACGGCCAGATGCGCATAACGGGTAATGAAACTACACTGTGGACAGAATACCCCGGCGGCGATATAACCCTTTGGGCACCCGTGAACAACAATCCACAGAACCTGGGTGGCTGGACAATGACCGGTACCGATAAGCCTAACTACGGCTGGATGCTCTCTACCTCCGATTTCTTTAGCAGTGGCACTCAGAATGAAATACTTGTAGGGGGTGGTGAAATAAACGGTGGCCCCGGATCTTACCTGATAAAGCTTACGGCTGATGCATTCTATAATGTAACTCCCTCACAGTATCCATACGACTTCAGAGCTAATTCAAATACAGGTTCTTCGGGTATTTCTGCAATAGCCGTATCTAAGATAAATAACAACCTTATGTATGTAGCCTGCGAAGATGGAAGCTTCTTCTACAGTACCAACGCAGGCAATAGCTGGAATCATAACAACACCTTTACAGGGCCGGAGGGGTACTGGTTATATGGGTCATCGATATTGCCAAGTAAGCTCGTTCCGGGTAAGGTATTTTTTGCGGGAAGCGGATATAGTAACCCTGCAGTCTATATGTCTACTAACAATGGCCAGACATTTACGCAAATCAGTAACGGCCTGCCACAGACATTAGTGAACAGGCTGGCATTGAACCCTGCAGAAACGATGCTCTTTGCAGCCACCGAGGCGGGACCCTATGTGTATATATTCGCGGACAATCAATGGTACAGTCTGCAGACGCCGAACACACCGATACAAAACTGGAAGACAGTAGAGTACCTCCCTTCTATCAGTACAGTTCGTTTCGGCACTTATGGCCGCGGTATCTGGGATCTGAATATCACGTCTGTTACCAGCACCCCGATAATAGCCGCGGCGGGCACGAAGATTTCTGATATGCAGCTGGCTCCCAATCCTGCGAAGAGCGGTGGAGCTATCCAGGTACTTGCCGCAAGCGATAGCGAGATAGAATTGAGCCTTCTTTCAATTAACGGTAGCGTGGCATGGAGCGGCAGGGTAAAAAC
This sequence comes from uncultured Bacteroidota bacterium, assembly GCA_946887345.1. Next base: position 2,793 of record CAMPKR010000233.1, read on the forward strand.
GAATACCCAGGTTAGCCTGCCTGAGTTGCCGGCCGGCATATATGCATGCCAGGTGCGCGCGGGTAAGGAAGTTCACAAGCAATTGCTGACTATTACTAATTAAGGCGGGAATTTTTACAAAGCGCTCGTTAAGCAGCTGTAAACCATCGGTTAAGCAAGCGCTAAAATTATCTTAAAACTGGTGGTTGTGTGATATTTGTATTGCAAAACAAAACACAAACCATGAGTAAGAAAAAACGCCGCCAAATGAGATTCACACTGACTTTGTCAGTGATGATAGCAGCCATACCTTTATCGCTCGCCCTGTTCTGCGATTCAGGAAATGATCTCCCGGTTTCCATGAGTTATTTTGAAAAGCAGCATCGCACAGAAGTAAGCGCCGCCAGTAAGATTTTGCCGATACTGGCTAACAAATAAAAAAATCCCCGACTTAGCCGGGGATTTTTATCAGCGCAGTTCCAGCAGCGCGATATTTTCTATATGGTGGGTATGCGGGAACATATCTACCGGTTGCAGGCGGGTGACTTTGTAGGCTTCATCCAGCAATTGCAGATCACGTGCTTGTGTAGCGGGATTGCAACTAACGTATACTACCTTAGGTGCTCTCATCTTTAGTATCTGTTTCACCAGTTTTTCATGCATGCCTGCTCTCGGCGGATCTGTAATGATCACATCGGGCGTACCATGTTCCGCAAAGAATTCATCAGTGCAGATGGCAGCCACATCACCCGCATAAAACTGGCAATGATCGAGCCCGTTCATTTTCGCATTTTCATAAGCGTCTTTTACGGCATCTTCTACTACTTCAATGCCTATTACCTTTTTAGCTCCCTTTGAGCAGAATATACCAATACTTCCTGTGCCGCAGTACAGATCATAGAGCACTTCGGTTCCCGTCAGGCCTGCAAACTCCCTCGTTAAACGGTAAAGCGCCTCAGCCTGGTAAGTGTTAGTCTGGAAAAAAGACTTAGGTGATATCTTGAAGCGGAAATCCTCGAGTGCTTCTTCTATATATTCTTTACCATAATAGCATATTACATCCAGGTCGTAAATGGTATCATTCATTTTAGGATTTATGGTATAATTCAGCGATGTGATACCGGGGACATTTTCCTTAATGTGTTCCAGTAATGCTACGCGTTCTTTCTCATCTTCGTGGTGCATCACCAGGTTGATGAGTATTTCGCCTGTTCGGGTTATGCGGAGGATGATATTCCTCAGCCAGCCATATTGTTTACGATAGTCGTAGTACTCTAACTGCCGGGCTTCCGTATAAGTACGAAGTACATTCAACAGTAGGTTGGTTGGTTCTTGCTGCAGATAACATGTTTGTATCGGTACTACTTTGTCGAAAAGGCCCGGTGCGTGAAAACCCAGTGCAGGTTCCTTTGGCAGTTCGGCACCTTCGGCCTGTTTTATCTCGTCAGTAGTCCGGTATCGCTGGGTGCTGAAAGTAAACTCGAGCTTATTGCGGTAATATCTCTCTTTGGGGCTACCTACTATGGGCTGCAGAGGAGGGAACTCTACC
>CAMPKR010000234.1 GCA_946887345.1 uncultured Bacteroidota bacterium
AGAACCTGATCACCAACGGTACTTATGGTTCTAACCAGCTGTTCTCTATACAGTACAAGGCGGAGCCTGGCTTTACATACCCTGCAGGCACATATACTACTTCAGTAGTGTACACTGCCACTCAACAATAGGATCTTTTTCACTCTTATAATAATTCAGGGTCCCGCTTGTTGGCGGGACCCTGAATTATTACATAAACTGCTAAACTGAGCTGGCCCGTAAAGCGCGGCTATTTTGCTATATTTGCCTGCCCCTCTCCGGGCCCATTCATATGCGAAGTATTTTTATTAAAGAACTCAATTCCTTTTTCAGTTCTATTGTAGGCTACGTGGTTTTGCTCGTTTTCCTCGGTATCTGCGGCGTAGTCCTTTGGGTGTTCAACAATAATATCCTCGATTATGGCTATGCCACCATGGATCGCTTCTTCGAGGTGGCCTCTTGGCTGCTTATATTCCTGATACCGGCCATTACCATGCGTTCCTTCCCCGATGAGTTTCGCGGTGGTACCATTGAATGGCTTTCCACCAAGCCCCTGTCCGACCTCGATATTATCCTGGGTAAGTACTTTGCCTCAGTAGTGCTGGTAGCCTTTGCTATCCTGCCTACGCTGGTTTATGTATATACTATAGATAATCTTTCGGTAGTTCAGAACAACCTGGACACGGGGGGCATCATCGGTTCTTATATAGGGCTCTTCTTGTCAGCCTGTGCTTTTGTGGCCATCGGGGTATTCTGCTCCTCGCTTACCAACAACCAGATCGTGGGCTTCCTTCTGGCGCTTTTTGCCAATGGCTGGCTTTACTGGGGCTTCGATGCCCTGAGCCTTATACCGCAGTTCACCGGCAGTATCGACTACTACCTCAGCATGATAGGCATGTCTTTTCACTACGAGTCTATAAGCCGGGGTGTTATCGATACCCGCGACGTCATTTATTTTTTATCGCTTATTATCCTTTTCATCGCTCTTACTCGTCTTTCACTCAACCGCCGTACATGGGATACGGCAAGGCAAGGCTAAGGCACAGGCTTTATGGCAACTACGACACCAACGACACCGCCGAATAAAAGAAAATCGCAGCAAACGCAGGCTACTATACGCATTGTGATACTGTCGGCTATACTTATCTGCATTAACATACTGGCTACTCAAATCCACTACGGTCTTGACCTTACCAGGGAAAAACGTTTTACCCTTTCCCCCGCTACTAAAAGAATGCTCTCCAGCCTTGACGACGTGGTAACAGTGGAGGTCTTTCTGAAAGGTAAGTTCCCCGCCGGTATCCAGCGACTCTCAGATGAAACAGCCGAGAAGCTGAATAACTTCAACAATTACAGCAATAAAAAGATCATCTACACTTTCGTTGATCCTGTTGAAGGAAAAAATGATGATGAAAAGGCAGAGATATATCGCCAGTTCATGATGAAGGGAATGTCCCCCCGCCAGCTGAATGTGAATACTGAGGAGGAGGGCCGTTCTGAGAAAATATTTTTCCCTTATGCACTTGTGCACTACAAAGGAAATGAAATGCCTGTTACCCTTCTTGAGTCAAGCACAGGTGTAGATCCCATGCAGCAGCTAACCGTTTCGGGCTCTATGCTGGAGTACAAGATTGCCAGTGCCATTCACAAGCTGGATATGCCCGACAAGCCAACCATTGCCTACCTCGTAGGTCACGGCGAACCGCTTGGCATCACCACTATCGACATGCTCACCACTTTGGAGCGTAACTATCACGTAGACACCTTCAATATCATAGAGCACGCCTATATCAACCCGGTTGTGTATAGCGCGGTGATCGTTAATAAGCCCACATCTATCATTCACGAGCAGGAAAAATTCAAACTCGACCAGTATGTAATGCGCGGCGGTCATATTCTTTGGGTTATTGATCCCTTGTATGCCCCGCTCGATAGCCTGCAGCATACCGACAATTTCCTCACCAGTGAATACATGCTCAATCTGGATGACATATTATTCAACTATGGCGCGCGCCTGAATCCTGCTTTGATTGAAGACATGCAGTGCAATGAGATCCCTATTACAGTAGGTTACTCAGAGCAGGGTAGGGCACAGGTAGAGTTGAAACCATGGATGTATTTCCCCATTTTCGTTCCTACCTCCAGGCACCCCATAGTTAACAATATGGATGGCATCATGGGGCAATTTGCCAGTAGTATAGACACAGTAGGCAATCCGCAGGCAAAGAAGACAGTATTGCTTGAATCTTCTAAATACAGCAGAATAGCAGGCAATCCTGTTCGCGTGAACATGGCTATGCTGCAATTCGATCTCAGGCCGGACATGTTCCAGAAGCCATACCAGCCGGTTGCTGTTTTGCTGGAAGGAAATTTCCCTTCCATCTTTCGAAATCGTCCGCCTGCTGCAGGCTTTGCACAAATACTACGTGATTCGCTAAAACAACCTTTTAAAGATAAGACAGACACTGCTACCAGCATGATTGTAATAGCCGACGGGGATATGTTTGCCAATGGCTTTACTGAAGCTCGTGGTCCGGAGCCTATGGGCTACTGGAGATATAACCAAAGCAATTTTGCCAACAAAAGTTTCCTGCTCAATTGCATGGAATATCTCACCGATAAGGAAAGCCTGCTGGAAGCAAGAACTAAAGATGTGAAACTGCGTTTGCTGGACGCCGGAAGAATTCGTGATGAAAGAGATACCTGGCGCATAGTCAACATTGCTATACCTATTGGATTGGTGCTGGTATTTGCATCAGTTTTCCTTTTCTTCAGGAAGAGGCGTTATGAAATTAAAAAGTAGACAGGGAAAGGAATGAAAAAGACATTATTGTACGTACTGTTGTTGCTGATACTGATTGGCGGGCTGTACCTGTTACTGGGTAAGGAGAAAGGTGGCTTTTCAAAAAAGGAATCAAACTTCACGGTAAAGGACACTGCTGACATAGGAAAAATATTTCTGGCCGGCATGGCGGGCGACACCATTTTGCTCGAACGTAATGGCACTGCATGGACTTTGAACAAGTATTACCGTGCAATGACTCCGCTCGTAAACACGTTGCTGGTGACCCTGCGCACACAGGTAGGAGTACATCCGGTTCCGGAAAAAGCACACAATAGCGTAGTAAAGGCGCTTTCCGGAACAGCTGTAAAGGTGCAGGTGTATAACAGGAAAAATGAGTTGGTTCGCGAGTTCTATGTAGGCGGCGAAACCAAAGACTTTGATGGCTCTTATATGTTGATGTCCGGAGCTGAGCGTCCCTTCGTTGTGGAGATCCCCGGTTTTGCAGGGTACCTCACTACCAGGTACAGTACTGATCTTCTGGATTGGAGAGACAGAAGCATCTTCCTGCTCAGGAGGGAAGATATTTCCCGCGTTTCATTACAATATCCTGCTGAGCCCCTGAACTCTTTTGTAGTAAACCAGGATGCTAATGGCAATATAACCGTTGAGACAGATCCCGGCCTATCATCTGGAAAGGAATTGAACAAGCGTCGGGTGGAACTCTTTCTTACTTTCTTTGAGAAAATATATAGTGAAGGTTATATAACGGAAGGCTCTGAAATAAGACAGGTACTTGATACTATTCCTAAACGTGCGATAATAGATATAACAACACAGGATGGTAAAACGAATCACCTGGATATATACTGGCGTCCGGTTTTCAGGCGAAGCAAGAACCTGATCCGAAAGGCAGAGGGCATACCTGAACAGTTTGACTCAGACCGCGGTTATGGTGTGCTTAACAACTTTAAGGATACCGTAGTAGTTCAATACCAGGTATTTGACAGGATATTCAGGAACGCCTGGGAGTTTTACGAAGAGGACAAATAAGAACAAAAAGATTTGATGCCATCCGCCGCGGCGGATGGCATTTTCTTTTAAATTAGAGTAGCTTTATTCTTTACAGACCCAAGCCGGGAATGCAATGACAGCGGCAGGACATAACGTAAGCATAGAAAAACTGGGAAGCTGGTGCCAGGGGCACTGGATACAAAAGATCAATGATCGGGCAACCATCTCAGAGCTCGTGACCGATAGCAGGAAGATAACCGTGGGTGAAGAAGTACTCTTTATCCCGCTCACAGCCGCCCGCCGTGATGGGCATGAGTTCATCAGCAAGGCCTTCGACAAAGGCTGTAGAAATTTTCTCGTATCAAAAGATATTAACGCAACCAGCTATCCCGGCGCCAATTTCATTAAGGTAAACGATACCCTCGTAGCGCTGCAGCAAATAGCCGCCGCATATCGTAAGCAGTTCAAAATACCTGTAATTGGGATAACAGGTAGCAACGGCAAGACAATCGTGAAAGAGTGGCTCTATCAGTTGCTTA
>CAMPKR010000235.1 GCA_946887345.1 uncultured Bacteroidota bacterium
CATCTGGATCATATCCAACATCGGGCTTTTCAGAGTAGAGGATAACAAGATAGTCGCCCATCGCGTTAACGATAATTTTGTCAACTATCTAGCCCCGTACCTCTGTATCACCGAAGACAGCAAAGGTGATATCTGGCTGGGTACCCGCAGCGGTGTCGTGAGGATCACAGACAAGTCGATCGTAGCGTACAACAAACAGAACGGTCTTAGCGACAATAACTTTAACAGCATTTATACCGATGCCGAAGGCAATGTGTGGATGGGCTCTGATGGCCAGGGCATATTCCGCTTTTCAGGTTCTCTTTTTACTGTCCTTGATGAAGGCATGGGCCTTAAAAGCGGGCAGGTACGCAGTTTAATTGGTGACCACAACGGGAATCTCTATCTCGGTACCATGGACGCCGGTCTTTATTCCTACGATGGTGAAAAGGTAACGAACATCCCCATCCCATACACTCCGCTACCTACTATCCAATCAATGGCTGTGACAAGAGATGGGAAGCTTTGGATGGGTACTACCGCGGGCCTTATGAGTTACAATTCAGCCTTCAAACTCTATAAATATCCGAAGTCGAACTTTCCACCTATATCCAGTGTAACAGGGCTTTATACAGATTCTAAAGACAGGCTTTGGATAGGCTTTAGCAAAAAGGCACTTTACTATGAGAATGATTCTTTTCACAACGTCTCATCGGGAGACATCTTCGTTAGGGCATTTATTGAGATCGGTAATGACAGCATACTGATAGCAACGAACGATGATGGCATTATGCTCTACGGGAATGGCACTGTGAAGCCTTTCAAAACAAATACGGTCATCGACAGTTCTGCAGTACTTTGCCTTGCCCTGAGAAACAAATACGAGCTTTGGGCAGGCACAAGCGATAATGGAGTAATGCGCTGTAACCTTCGCACAGGCGAGTGCTCAGTCATCAACAAGAATGCAGGCCTGCGCTCCGATTTTATCTACAACATTATACCCGACAACGCCGGCAACATATGGGTAGGAACGGGCTTCGGCATTCATAAGATCACAATGGACGGAGAAGATAAACCTGTGATCAAATTCTACGGCAAAAGCCAGGGTGTTACGGGTATGGAGAGCAACCACAATGCTGTCTATAAAATGCCCGATGGCAGTATCTGGTTCGGCACTACCAACGGCGCACTCCACTATCAGCCACAGTCACAGGCAACAGACGCAAAGCCGCTCAGCATAGTGCTGCAGTCGGTAAAACTATTCGGCGAGAACATTGCAGATACCAGCTACTATGACAGCACCGGCGCCTGGTATAGCGTGCCTTATGGCCTGCACCTGCCACCAAAAAAGAACAACCTGACATTTACCTTCCAGGCCATTTCACTCAGCGGTGGCAATGAACAGATCACTTACCGCTATCGCATAGAAGGGCTTGACGCCCCATGGTCGGACTGGTCGTCTACCAACTCTGTAACCTTCTCAGCCCTGCCTTCGGGCAACTATGTACTGCATGTGGAGAGCAATACAGGGGGCGAACTGCACTACCCATTCGAGATCATAACTCCCTTTCATAAGACGGGCTGGTTCAGGCTGCTGGTGCTGGCAGGCTGCATATTGCTGGGTATCAGCATACAGTACATTGCCAACCGTATTAAGCAAAACAGGATCAAACTAATAGAGCGCACCCGCCGCGAGGAGCAGAACCGCGTGCGTCAGCGTACAGCCGAAGACTTCCACGACGAGGTGGGTAATAAACTAACCCGTATCAACGTATTGGCCAACGTACTAAAGAACAAGATCCAGATGACACCCGAAACACAGCGGATCATCGGGCAAATAGAGGAAAATACTGCTGAGCTTTACAGTGGCACCAAAGACATCCTCTGGTCGCTGAAACCCTCTAATGACGGCCTATACGAGATCCTCCACCGCATCCGCGACTTTGGTGGTGAACTCTTCCAGGATACTGATATCGACTTTATATTCCTTGGTACTGATATGCGCTGGCAGGACTATAAAATGCCAATGGACGTGAGCCGCAACCTCATCATGATCTTTAAAGAAGCGCTCAATAACACTCTCAAATACTCCAAGGCCACCAAAGTGACCCTGGATATCAGGATAAAGATGCGCAACGTACTCCAACTTACCCTGCGGGACAACGGCGAAGGCTTTGACATGCAGAATGTTAAGCGCGGGCATGGCATAGACAACATGTATGTAAGGGCCAAGAGGATAAAGGGCCGCTTCTATATAGATTCGCGCCCCGGTAAGGGTACCATTATCAACCTGGCCTTCAGGCTGCCGGCAAAAGAGACCCGGGCCGAGAAGAAAAGGGCTAAATACCAGTAATTTAACTTCTTTAGGGTGATACAATATCCCCCAAACTGTCGGAACTTTAAGGATAATCTGCAGCATATGGCAAGGGATTTAGATATACGAGTAGCTATCATTGAAGATGATGAAACCATCCGTGAGGGTTACGCCTACCTGATAGGCAATACCGAGGGCTATAAGGTGACTGGCACCTATCCCTCTTATGAGGATGCGGCCAAAAAGATAGCCCACGACGACCCCGACGTGCTGCTACTGGACGTGGAACTACCCGGCATTTCCGGTATAGAGGCCCTGCCCAAGCTGAAGAAACTACTCCCCGAAACATATATCCTCATCCTTACCGTATATGAGCAGGAAGAGCTGATCTTCCGTGCGCTGGGCGGCGGTGCATCAGGCTATCTGACCAAGAATACGCCTCATGAGAAGATCATGAATGCGATACATGAGGTAATGGAAGGCGGTGGCCCGATGAGCGCCCATATAGCCCGCATGGTAATCTCCTCCTTCAAACGGAATGAGGAAACGCCGCTGACACGCCGCGAGACCGAGATACTGGAACACATATCGACGGGCAAGAGCCGTAAGCGTATAGCCCAGGAACTTTTCATAGACCTGGAGACGGTGAAGTCGCACATAAAGAATATATACCATAAGCTGAATGTGCACTCAAAGGCCGATGCCATCAAGACAGCCAAGGACAATAAATTCATTTAACAACAACTGTGCACGCTTGTGCAACGTATGTGCCGACTTGTGCAGCATCTATGCAAGCTTGTGCCGTGTTTGTGCAGACTTGTGCAAGGTTGGTGCAGCGTAGTGCAGACTTGAATTTTCCTCCTTTCTTCTAAGAACCGCTACAGGAGCGGATTTCATTGATTCTCTTCTAAGATCTTTGTCATTTTTTAAAAAGGGTGTGCAGGAAAGAAATTGCATCAACCTTTGCTATTAAAGTTACGGTAAGAAGGGTGCCGAAAACAAATAATGTGGACAACTTTCTTACAAAAAATTGTTAGTTTTTTCGTCTATATAGGTATAAAAGTGGAGGAAAGGGGTTGTGGTAACTTTACCGGATGAAAGGCAGGATATTGTATATAATGGACCCGCTGTGCGGATGGTGTTATGGTTTTAGCGGGGTGATGCAGGAGTTGCAGGAGAGGTATAAAAGCGAGTATGAGTTTACGGTGATACCCGGCGGTATGATAACGGGTGCGAGAGTAGCACCCGTTTCAGAAATGGCTGATTATATACTAGGAGCTTATAAGAGAGTGGAAGATTACGCAGGTGTGAAATTCGGCGAACCTTACCTGGATCTTTTGAGAGAGGGAACAGAGATCAACAATTCAGAACCGCCATGCAGGGCTATTCACCTTTTTAAACAAAAAGACTTAGGACGAATGTTAGACTATGCTCATCAACTGCAATTGAAAATATTCCGTGATGGCAAAAGCTGGAATGATGAACAGACTTACCGTGGACTGGCTGAAGAATTCGGGATGGACGGAAACGAATTTGTTAATGAAATGAATACTGATGAATGCAAGTACGGGACACAGCAGGAGTTTCAATGGGTGCAGGCAGCAGGCATTTCGGGCTTCCCGTGCGCTGTAGTAGAAAGGGAAGGCAAATACTACATGCTGAGCCAGGGGTATAAGCCGCTAGCCGTATTGGAAGAGGTTTTGGACAAAATAAGTGCAACTGTTAATTAATAAGATTTTATATAAATTTTATAATTCCCAGCTTGTGTAAGCTTGACTTTTGTAGTAAAATTGCATATTCGATTTTTTGCACAATCGGAAAACAGTGCTTTTAATTGCTTTATCTTAGCAATAGTCCATATAGATACGGTGCTGAAAATGTATAGAGGAGATTGCCCGTTCTTATGAAAATGATTTGAATCAAATGATACGTACCCTTTTGTTAGCAATAGCCATTGCGCTTGCACTTGCATTATACCGGATGCTGAGCAAGGGTGGTAAG
>CAMPKR010000236.1 GCA_946887345.1 uncultured Bacteroidota bacterium
GCGACGGTGATGATATTCGCCCCGAAAGTAAGGAATTAGCGGCTTAGTAAGTAGTGTCGCCCGCAGGAACAGTGCTATCGGCCATATTCACCTGTTCATTGGTGGGCGCATCCGATATCCCATCGCCTGTATTGTCAGCAGGAGCCAATGCTGTAGTGTCTGTTTCTGTAGTTTCGGTGTCGGAGCCATCTCCGCAGGCGAGGAATGTTGTGCTTGCAAGGAGGAGGGTAAATGTGACCAGTTTTATTGCTTTCATAGTAAAATAGTTTTATGTTTTAAATCCCAATTTATGTTGGGCATCCATGCAATTGAGATAAAATAGTGTGCCCCGGGAGGTGCATAGTAGCCAATTAACGTTTTCCTAGTATGGTTTTTATATTATGTAGGAAAAGACCTCAACATGGAAACAACACCTACTTCAGAAATTATTTTCAGATGGATAGCCGGAATAGCTGCCGCGTTTGTTTTGTTGTTCCTCGTTTTTGGTTTTATACGAGGTTATTATATGGAGCGGCAGCAAATGATTCGAAAATATGGCAGGCGCCGGTTACAACACTGAAAAAAAATAAATCCCTGTTAACCAGGGATTTAATTTTATTTGGATTTCTTTAGTTCTCTTTAGTAGTCGCCCGTATTGCTAACATTATTGGCTTTGCTGCCAGTATCGTCAACATTGGTTCGGTTGGTGTCCTGAATGTTAGCAGGATCGTCTCCCCCATATGTGGCTGGAGCTGTTCCTTTAACATTTGTGGAATCTATCGGGGTGCTTTTGCCCGTTTCGTCTCCCTGGTTGCCGCAAGAAATGAAGATTACGAGGGAGCATATGATCGCTATTACAATTCTTAAGCCTTTCATTGCAGGTAGTTTTATGGATAAGCTTAAAAATATTGTGCCCGCATTTTACCTGATAAGAGCCTGAACGTCGGGGTCGCCCTCAATGTTACCCATTTGCCTCATTATGCGGGGAGCGCGACGATTGATCATTTTGCTGCGGGGCACGACGGTATATTTCTTTGGATTGGGCAGACAAGCGATGATGGAGGCAGCTTCGGAGCGGGAAAGGTTGCGGGCAGACTTGTGGTAATAGGCCTGCGCAGCAGCCTCGATACCGAAAATGCCCGGCCCCATTTCGATCACATTCAAATAGACCTCGAGGATGCGTTTTTTGCCCCAGGTCCACTCTATCAGTTTGGTAAAATAAGCTTCGGGGACTTTGCGGACGTAGCGACCCCAGCCTGAGCCCTGCCAGAGGAAGACATTCTTAGCTGTCTGCTGGGTGATGGTGGAGGCAGCGGAGCCACGGGGGCGTTTTTTCCTTTTCGTGGTCTTTCCGTTGAGGCTTTTATCTATGGCTTTCCAGTCGAAACCCTCGTGGTCAGGGAAGAGCTGATCTTCGGAAGCCAGGGCAGCGAGTTTGACATTGGGAGATATCCTATCCCAGCTTACATAGTCGCGTTTGAGGCCATACCCTCCGATAAGGGCGGAAATTTGGGTGATGGTAATGGGAGGCCAGATAAACCGGCAGGCTACTGTGTAAATTATAGAAGCAAGAAAGGCATAGAGAATGAACTTGCCAATTCTGCTGCCGAGGCTTTTGTTCTTTTTTCTCTCCATTAAGTGAAAGATAAAAATTAATACTGAGATTTCAGCTGTGCGAATGCCTCGGAAAGGTCGTGTTCAAGTGAGCGGTTATTGACTTTTACGGCAAAGAATTCAGTATTTATTCTTTCATCGGTAAAGGAGTTGTATGCCTGTATGGTTTTCCTGCGGCTGTTGATCCAGATCTTGTTGTTATAATAGTAGACTGTCTGCACGTCTTTTGCCGGAATGACGATGCGGTTACGAGAGACCTTGCCATACTCATCGGACTTGTAAGTAATGTAGAGTTTTTTGTCTTTGAAATAGTAGTTGTAGTCCCATTCCTCGTAGGGAGCGACACGGCCGCCTGAAGTGGCAGTGACCTTGCTGATCCTCCAGGGAGTGTGCTTTTTGAGCGCAGAGATTATTTTCTCCTCTGTCTTTTTGGTGCTGTCGGGTATAGTGGCTTTTTGTAACGCTGTATCAAGTTTTGGTACGGCAGCAGTAATGTCTTTAGTGGTAACAGAAGATGCAACCGGGGCGGGTAGTGGTGCTGCTGCTTTTGGTTGTGCGGTTATGGCTAGTTTCTTCGTTTCGGGTGCAGGTTTTATGGTGGCTGTCTTTTGGTTGTCGTTTGCATAGAGGAAGACTAAGGCGAGGATGCCGACAATGATGACGGCAAAGGCGGCGAACCAGGGATAATGACCTTTGTAAGAAGTTTGTATTTCGGGGTAGATAGAGGCAAAACCTTTAGCATCGCCTGTTAAACCAAGCTTTTTATCGTAGCGGGCGCGTTTTTCTTTGTTGGAAAGAACTTTGTAGGCCTCGCAGATTTCCATGTAGCGGGCCTGGTTGTGCGGTGGTATTTAAGACAAAGCTTCCGAAAGGCCTCTTTTATTTCGTGGCTCTCTGCCTTATGGCTGATACCTAATATAAAATAATAATCTTTCATTGGTGAGGCTATCCGGGGCCAAAAATATCACTTTTTAAGTTTTGGTTTCCATAAGATATACAGTGCCTTACTGCAAGCCCTTTCCTTTCTTTTTGCGTGGCGGGGCTATCTTTTTATGCTCTATGACCTTTACCTCGTTGAGAATGATATCCCAATAACCCCAGGTGGAATTAGTAGATGTTTTCCGCATCTCGAGGCCGGCAATATCGGAGAGATACCAGCAGAGTTCGCATGCGAAATCTTTGTTCACTATGCTTACACCTGAAAGAGCGATCTGCTTCATGCAGTCATTGATGACCTTTTTAATAGTTGCCTTGTGCGGCTTCTTTTCTGCTTTGAAGAGGATTATTAGTTCCTTAGTGCTTTTGTTTAATATTTTCCCGATGGTTTCGCGCTCGTGTTCTTTACTGTAGTCTATAACAGCTGGCAGGATTTTGTAGAATGATCGATACTTATCTATCTCCTCAAAGCGAACAAGTTTTGAGATAGTTTCTTCTTTGCTGAGGGCCTCTACCTTGTAATATATATATTCAAAAGCGCTCATGCACAAATTTACTAAGCAGATTCAGAAATGTCGGTGCTTATTTCGTCGATGCTTTTTCGCTTTCTTTCTTCTTTTTCCCGAGTCCGGTTGGGTTCTTCCAGCTGGTCGGGGTCACCCCTGTAGCCGAGAGCGATGAAGCAAACGGGTTCTTCATCCTCTGCTAGTTTCAGATCGGCAATTGTTTTATCAATAAGAAAGCCTGCCATAGGATGGCCGTAGAAGCCCATACTAGTTGCCTGAAGCAGCATGTTCTCATTTGCCAGGCCACAGTCGTGCATATAGTGCCTGTTTGTTTTGCCATTGCGGACGAATAATTTTTTTGCGATACAAACCATTAACACCGCAGCTTTATCGGTCCATTTTTGGTTGCCGGTATCGAGGCAATTCCAGAGGAGGTCGAAGCCGGGAGTGCCACGGTGCGCATATTTGTAACGCCATGGCTGCTCGTTGGCGGAGCTGGGTGCCCATGATGCGGCTTCCATTATCGTACGCATATCATCTTTGGTCAATTCCTGACCGGAGAATGCGCGAATGCTCCAACGCCTGCGAACGAGCTCGTGGATATCGTACTGTGTATTTGCCTCTTTCATTTGCTGATGAGTTTCTCGTAGCTAATACAATAATATAATACCAGCGGGATATAATAGAATAGAGTTTTTTCGACCCTGTATGACAAGAGGGTACAGGTAGCGTTAATTGAGATTTGTTAAGCACTAACAGATTGTTAAAAAGCGGCATGCTCTTTGCGCTAAGATGGTTTGTTCGTTGTTGCGTTATTACTCACTCAAATTGACCGTTATGAAAAAACAACTATTAGCGGCTGTGTTACTCGTATGCAGCCTGGTATGGATCACAGCATGTAAGAAAAAGAAAGATGATCCCAACAATGTTACTACAACATCTGACATGAACAATGCGAAGGACTTTGTGGAGAAGTACGGCGCACAAAAGCAAACATTCAATTTTAATACATCGGAACTGCCCAAGACATTCACCCTTGCCGGCGGCACCCAGATAACGTTACAACCAGGTTCGCTAACAATAGCGGGTGTGCCTGTAACAGGAGCACTGACGCTGGAAGCATATGAAGTGCTGAAAAGGAGTACTGCGATCTTTACCGGAACCAATACTAATCATGTAACGGGTGCTCCATTGATCTCAGACGGTTTCTTCTACCTGAACATAAAGCAAAATGAGACGAGTGTAGAT
>CAMPKR010000237.1 GCA_946887345.1 uncultured Bacteroidota bacterium
CTAAATAATTAATCCTGGCTGCTTAGGCCCGTATAAATCCATAATTTGCAGTAAATGCCAGGCGTTATAAATAAAATTTTTTCCGTTTCCGTGAGGGGCTTATTGCTGCTCGCTTTTCTTTTCGTGTCTTGCCCAACTATGGCACAGGAAGATGAGCTTATAAAAGCGCGCGTCTACATGAACGAAAAGAACTACGAGGCTGCTATCGACATTTATGCCCGCCTCTATACCGAGGAACCTACACACGAAGTTTTTGACGAGTATTTTGATGCCCTTCTTCTCTCAAAAAAATATAAGGACGCCGCTCGCCTGGTAGATAACCCGCCCCCCAACATGCAGCCACCTGCAATGAAGATGCTTAACCTTGGCCGCATAGAAATTGCCCAGGGCAAAGAGAAAAAGGCAAAGGATTATTTCGATCAGTCTATATCTATGCTGAATGGCGATGAGATGGTGACTATTCGCGTTGCACATGCTTTTGAAAAGTTGCAGATGGATGAGTATATCATCAGGGCATATGAACGTGCACGCGCTGCCATTGGTAATCCATATTTTTATAGCGAACAGTTGGCCCGTCTCTATGCGAAGACAGGCAATCTCGATAATGCTGTGGTGACCCTCGTTTCCGGTACTCCCTGGCAACAGGGTGGCCTCGAAACCACTAAAGCCACTTTGATGGAGATGCTGGGTACCGACCACAGGAAGATGCAGCAGGCCCAGCGCATCCTTATTAAAAAAATCAACGAACAACCGGGCAACCAGAACTTTTCGGAACTGCTTACCTGGCTCTATACGCAGAAAGATGACTGGGAAGGTGCCCTGCTTCAGGTGGAAGCTATAGACGCGCGCAACAGGGAAGATGGTATCCGCCTGCTGGAATTTGCCCGTATCGCCCGTCGTGAAAAAAAATATGAAATAGCTGCAAAAAGCTTCGATGCCATCATCGAAAAAGGTTCTGAAAAACAGTTCTATCCCACTGCAAAAGCGGAAAAGCTCAGCATGCAGTTAGAGCAGTTGGAAGCTAATTACGCCTACACTCCCGACGATGTAAAAAAGCTCTCCGCTGCTTATGCGGCTTTCCTGGAAGAGTTCCCGCATTATTACGCTACCGAAACTGCACGGGACTATGCAATGATAGAGGCCCAATTCAATAACGATCCTCAGAAGGGTATCGACATTCTGCAAAAGGCAGTTGATCAGCCCCACATTCGCAAGGATATATCCGGTATGGCAAAATTGCAGATGGGCGACTATCAAATATTGCTGGGCAATATCTGGGATGCATCCCTGCTCTACAGCCAGGTGGATAAAGCTTCACGGGAAGACATGCTGGGCGAAGAGGCCCGCTATCGCAATGCGCGTCTTTCTTACTACCGTGGCGACTTTAAATGGGCACAAGGACAATTAAAAGTATTAAAGGCGTCTACCTCAGAGCTCATTGCCAACGATGCTCTTTATCTCTCCGTACTCATCACCGAGAATACTCCCGATAGTTTAACAGAAGCACTTAGCCGTTTTGCATACGCAGATCTTCTGCTCTTCCAGAATAAGGATAAGGAAGCAGAAGCGCTCCTGGATAGCATTGCTACTGCTTTCCCCAAGCATGCCCTGCAGGATGATATCCTGATGCTTCATGCTAAGATCGCCGAGAAACACCGCGACTATCCCAGGGCTATTAGTTTTTACGATCGCGTTGCCAATAAATACGGTACTGATGTTCTGGCAGATGATGCTCTCTTCAAGACAGCTCAGCTCTACGAAACAAAATTGAAGAACATCCCCGAAGCCAAACGGGTTTACGAAGACCTGGTTGTCCGCTTTCCCGGCTCCACCTACGTACAGGTCGCCCGCAAAAAAGTCGCCGAACTAGATAGTCCAACTCCGGCAGTTCCATAAATAAAGCGCAAAGCCAATTAGTGATGTCGTGGTGAGCGTAGTCGAACCATGACCAAGCTGAAGTATAGCTCAGAAGCCAGATCGGAAAGAACTGTCATCCCGGGCAGTGCGAAACATCTTTATATAAGTAGCCGAGCTTCTCGTCCAATCCAACACCGACTTCTCTCATCGCGGGGGGGGGTGGCAGCGACCGGGCGGATGCACCCAAATCAAAAACTTCTCCGTATTTTAACCATCCTATGAAACGCTGGCCACGGCAAAAAGCATACTTCTGGGAAACTGCACCCTTCTTCAGGCTTCTGCTGCCGCTCATTGCCGGCATTCTTCTCTATCCCCTGTGGAAGGGCAGCAACACAGTTGCTTTATTTACTGCCGGCTTTTCGTATTTACTGTTTATAGCCATCGCCGCTTTCAAAGTGCTAGCTGGCCTCAGGCAGCTGGTTACATTTTTCTCCCTCCATGGCTTTCTCCTTTTCTTTTCTTTCAGCCTTTGCTATTTTAATGATGTGCGGAATAGAAGGGATTGGTTTGGCCATCATGTCAACACTGCCGATCTGTTCGTAGTTCGTCTTACAGAGCCCCCGTCCGAAAAAGAAAAAGTATGGAAGCTGGAAGTAGAAGTGCTGGAGACCATCCTGCCTCGCGACGCTCATGCTGCCAGCGGCAGAGCTTTTGTTTACGCCTATAAAGACAAAGCATTACCTGTTTTTCACAAAGGGGATACATTGCTTGTTCCCAATCTCTGGGAGCCGGTACAGAACCCCGGTAACCCTTTTGAATTCAACTATTCACTCTATTGCAGCAGGAACAATATTCATTATGCACAGTACATCGCCGCAAAAGACATTATGGTCAAAGGTGCCTCAGTCAAAGCCGGCTTAAGCTTCACCGAAGCGGCGCATAACTGGTGCATGCAGGTCTTGCAGCAGTATGTCGCAGACAGGCAGGCCCTTGGTCTGGTGCAGTCTATGCTCATAGGCGACGAAGTAAATCTCGATAGCGATCTGCGCGACGCTTTTTCCGAAACAGGCATTGTGCACGTAATAGCGATTTCCGGGGGTAACATTGCTGTCTTATTTTTTATGGTGCTGGTCTTGCTCCGCTGGCTAAGACACAAGAAATATCTCTGGCTGAAGTACGCACTGGCTCTGCCCCTGGTTTGGTTCTATGTTCTCATGGCGGGTTCCTCACCCTCTGCGGTAAGGGCAGCACTTATGTTTTCGCTGTTAGCGCTCGGCTTCATGTTGCAGCGGCGTCTTAGCACCAATAGCCTCAACCACTTGTTCGCCACAGCTTTTATTCTATTGTTGGCCCAGCCCATGTGGCTTTTTGCCATCGGCTTTCAGCTATCTTTTGTTGCGGTGCTCTCTCTCATTCTTTTCTATCGGCACATTTATCGTTGCTATGTGCCCGCTAATAGAGTAGCTCGCGCACTTTGGTCGGTTATTGCAGCCAGCCTGTCAGCTGAAATATTGGTATTCCCCTTAGTCATTTACTACTTCCATACCTTCCCTTTGCTTTTTATTGTCTCCAATGTTCTTGCCTACCTTCTCATGGGGCTTGTGTTGGTACTGGGTATATCTGTTATTGCTTTCAGTTTTATTCCTGCTCTAGCAAAATTGATCGCAACTGCAGTTTCCGCTGTCGTCACTCTCTTTACAACTCTCATAGGGGTGCTCCGGAGGCTTGAACCTTCTTCTTTTCAAACGCTTCGCCTTACAGGCGCGGAACTTTTCCTTGTCTATCTCATGGTCGCATTTCTGGCCTTGTACTTACTTCAGCGGAAAATGAACGCTGCGTTATTTGCTGCCGCAATGGCTTGCCTGCTGTTGGCATCTTTCTGCTTCAATAAATATCGTGACCTGGAGCAAAGGCGTGTGGTGGTGTATAATGCGGGAAAAGCACTTCGCATTGAATCAATAGAAGGAGAAGTAGTAACTTCTTTGTTTACATCGGGGCTGCAGTCCTCTAAAAAGAAATACCTGCTTTCCCCCGCTCATATAGGCTGGCAGGCGCTCCGCGAAAAACAGGGTGGTGAAGATTTGTTGTTGCTGAACGGGAAAAAGATTTTGATATTAAAAGCATCACCACTGTCGGCTGCGGATATCCTGCTTGTGGATGAAGTGATCCTGGCTTACAGCCCCTTGATTAAAGATCTTCCGCAGATCAAACAGAACTTTAACCCTTCCCGAATCATCCTCGCCCAAACAATGTCCGAAAGCCAGCTCATCGACTGGAAAATCCTCTGCCGCAAAGAAGGCATAGCTCTTCACCCCGTTCAGGAAGGTGCATGTATCCTTGAATAACAGAAAGGACACCGTTTCCCCTCCTCGCAGGGAGGGGATGCTGC
>CAMPKR010000238.1 GCA_946887345.1 uncultured Bacteroidota bacterium
TGTCCACCCACATTTCTATCGGCTGCAGGTCTGTATAGTCCTGGCGTTTGCGTACCGCACGCGGGTTGGCCAGGTGGGCACCGCCGTCAGTTATTTCAAAATTGTAGATCGCAAAGCCGCCTACATCACTGGTATCTTTATCTCCGCCAAGCGACTGGCTATGGCAATAACATTTATACGCAGGCTTCAGGTTTACCTTATGCACCACACGGTCGGTATCGTTGACATGAGAACATACCTGCGTAACGCGATAATAGAAAGGCTGGCCGGTGAACAGGCGCATCAGCGTATCCTTATCGGTTGAACCCGCAACATTCACCCAGTTCACATTATCTGCTGAAAGTTGCCAGAAATGAGAGAGTCCATGACGTTCTTTCTGATAAGTTGAATCGAGAAGAACATAATCATAGTTCACACACATGGATGAATCGCCAACTATGGTACCCGCATGCGCCGAGCTGCAAGGCAGGTAGCGCAGGTCTACCAGGTAATCTTCAGTTTCACCATTATTATATGGTGCGCAGGTATCAGGGTTGCCGGCGCCTGCAACCAGTATCACGCGCATACCGGTTAAACCATAACCTGCCGTCTCAGGAACCTTAAATGTATCTGTGATCGTTCCGTAGAACGGAGGCAATTGCTTAGTAGAATCAAGTAAAACACGTTCCGCAACATCAAATGTGCCGTTGCGGTTAAAGTCGATATACACCGCGCCCATTGCCTTAGCAAAGCTGGTAGGCTGGTTGACCTGGCTAACTTTTACCCGATAGATGCTGTCATGATACATTGGTATCGGTGGTACGCTGTAGCGGAAATCGGTATAGCCTTTATTGGCGGTCGCATTGCCGAGGAATGGCGACGCGCTGCCGTTGTTTACCAGGTCGGTATTGGCGGGGAATGATTGGACAGTAACATTGCCTACATCGAGGCCTGCAGCAGTGCTGGTGGCTTTTGACGCATCGCAATAGCAATAGTAGAACGGAGCGATCTTTACCAGCTTAGGCTGTGTAGTGTAAGTGTGATTCGTAGCATTGCATTTCACGATAGCACGGTACCATTTTTCCTGTGTTATTGCATCGGTAATGCCGCTTATCGTTACAGGGCCTGTCCAGTTGGCCCAGTTCACACCATTCGTCGATGTTTGCCATGTAACAGAAATTCCCGACCAGAATTGTGTAAATGTCAGGTTGAAAGGTTTGTTGGGGCAAACTTCGTTAGGACCTGCCACTTCAGTTGTAGGAACACCGGTACATGGCTGGCCATAAGTAAATATAGTGTTGGGCCTGTCATACGTACTTGTGTAACTAGCAGTATTGCCACACCAGTTCGTAATATCAGAAATACCATAGTAAGTACTTACGAACGAAGTTGTAGTATAGTTGACGGTTGCATTGTAAGTATAATTGGAGTTGGACGTATTATTATGACATATCTCAATTGCAATGTTGTCAGTTCCGTTCCATACAAAGGGAGTAGGAAGGGTAAATGCATTGATACCGTTCGAATGGGTATAAGTCGAAGGGCCGTACACCGGAGTGCTGATACCATTTATCCAGGTGGCTGCAGTAGTTGCATTGGTCGCACCCATCTTTATTGTATATCCTTGTAAGGCTGCTACCGGATTAGTACAAGCAGTTGTCACATTCCATTTGATGGCAGTGATAACGCCTGCACTCATACCCGCCGCAGTTAGTTCTGAAGCAAGGAACAAATATTGCTGCCGGTTACTTTTAAAATAATCTGCAAAGGGGCTTGGATACGAGTAGCAAGAGCCGGGATTGGTGCCATTACCGATCTGATAGTCGATCTGGGCTGTCGAGACAGTTGGTAAAAGCATCATCATTGACGCCAAAGCAACAAGACTGCGTTTCAATTTTGTTTTAATGAATAAAGTTGCATTCATACAATCAGTTTAAACTGGGTTTTATTCTCCAGGGTTAATGGAGCATCCGCAAATAATTAACGGACAGTAAATTTAACGAAACTTATAGAATATATAAATATTTTTTTATCTTATTATCGATTGCCTGATATGAAATAGTAAAAAAGCCGGCAATTGCCGGCTTTTTTTATGGATAACATAAGCTACTACCTCACAACCACCCTGTTGGTCGATTTGATGCCATCTGCATCCAGCTCAACAAGGTATAAGCCTTTGGCATAGTTGCTGAGATCCATCTCTTTCATGAACCTGCCGCCAGTATGGCTGGTTACTTCCTGAGTCACCAGCTGGCCGGTCATGCTCAGTACTTTTATCTTCACTTCCTTCACTGCGCTGCCGCTGCGGAAATGTATCGTGAACCTGCCGCTTGTCGGGTTCGGGAACAGCTGTACATCTTCTATACCTTTCACTTCCTGAACGCCCACGGGGAACGCCCTGCGGAAGATCATCATGTAGTCTTCTGTTTCGCCTGATACGTAGGTACCACAGCCTTCGTCAGATGCTGCATTCGGCGCCACTTCATTATTTACGATAACGCGGATACCCGTCGGCACATCCACTACTACAGAATCAGGAATGATGATGTTCTTTATCAAAGTGTGTGTGCCTACATTGGTAAAGCCGGTGAACACTCTTTCGCCCGGCAGGTCGTATTGCCTGTCGTTATCGAAGTCCATAAATACGGTCACCTTGCCATCCGCGTGAAAATCATTCGGCATCGTATGGAACACTCGGAACTGGTAGACGCTGTCCACCCACATCTCTATCGGTTGAAGATCTGTATAGTCCTGGCGTTTGCGCACAGCACGCGGGTTCATCAAATGTGCCCCGCCGTCCGTTATTTCAAAATTGTAGATGGCAAAACCGCCAACATCACTGGTATCTTTATCTCCGCCAAGCGACTGGCTGAAGCAATAGCATTTGTAGGCAGCTTTCAGGTTTACCTTGTGCACTACACGGTCCGTATCGTTGACATGAGAACATACCTGTGTAACCCGGTAATACAGGGGCTGGCCGGTAAACACGCGTGATAACGTATCCTGGTTGAGATAGCCCGGTATATCTACCCAATTAACAGCATCTGCGGAACGCTGCCAGAAATGAGACAGGCCGTGGCGCTCTTTCTGGTAAGTTGAATCGACAAGAATATAATCATATCCCGTACAAACTGAAGTGTCACCCATGACAGTGCCGGCATGCGCCGAGCTGCAGGGCAGGTAGCGGAGGTCTACCAGGTAGTCCTCAGTTTCACCGTTTGTATAAGGGGCGCAGGTATCCGGGTTGCCGGCGCCTGCTACCAGTATCACGCGCATACCGGTTAAACCATAACCTGCCGTCTCGGGAACCTTAAATGTATCTGTGATCGTTCCGTAGAACGGCGGCAATTGTTTAGTGGAATCAAGTAATACACGTTCCGCTACGTCAAATGTTCCGTTGCGGTTAAAGTCGATATACACCGCGCCCATCGCTTTGGTGAAAGTGGTAGGCTGGTTGATCTGGCTCATGCTAATGACGTAGCTGCTGTCGTGGTACATGGGTATCGGCGGCACACTATAGCGGAAATCGGTATAACCATTGACCGATGATGCATTGCCCAGGAACGGCACAGCCCCGCCATTGGTCATCAGAGTGCTATTATTAGACAGCGACTTAACAGTAACATTACCCACATCGATGCCTGCAGCGGTACTGGTCGCTTTCGATCCGTCGCAATAGCAATAGTAGAATGGAGCTATGGTAACATAATGTGCAGGCGTGGTGAAACTCTGGCTCGAATTGGTGCATGTTACAATGCATCTGTACCATTTGGGCGAACTGATCACGTCAGTAATAGCCTTAGTACCAGTACCGGTGCCTGTAAAAGTAGCCCAGGTTGTGCCATTCAGAGACTGTTGCCACTGGTAAGTAAGCCCTGAGTATAGCGACACGTTCTGAAGAGTCAATGTGAAAGGCTTACCGGGACATACCTGGTTGGGACCAACAACAGCAGTTGTTGGCACCCCTGCGCAGGGTATTTCTCCCCACAAATAGCTTTGACCTGAAGCGGGCAGGCCCGAAACATTAACGTTAAACGTTGATGTGGAAGGAGCAGGTGCACCCGTACTGTTTTGCAGCGATTGATAGTCAGAGCCATTGCGTGCGATACCCATTGTGCGGATGTCACCGGATCCTTCCGGTTTGTACATCAACTCCAGGGGACCTCCTTCATATAATATATACTGGAAGGATACCTTTGGACTGCTATAAGGGAAAGACCCCCAATTCTTGAACTCGAGAATAAACACGCGGTTGGGGGCTGTAC
>CAMPKR010000239.1 GCA_946887345.1 uncultured Bacteroidota bacterium
AAGTAGACGTAAGCCAGCTGGCACAAGGCATCTACATGGTGCGTATTACAGATGCCCGCAACGTCACGATTGAAACACTGAAATTTAACAGGCAATAATCATAGAACATACTAAAATTAAGACCCCGCAAGACGGGGTCTTAATTTTTATAGCCTAGTTTTGAACAAAAGTGCAGGCTATGTTTATAAAAAATCAGGAATTTAAGGATGAGGATACATTGCTTGAGGCGATGTTCGATTTCGATATCGGCATTAAATCGTCCTATGTACAGGCTGAAATAGAGAAAATAAATAAGGAATTGTCTGAGAATATTGAATACCAGAAGTATAAGGATTCACTGACAGACGAAGACGATAAGTCGGAATTATATATTGAAGAACGCGATTTGCGGCTAGCTGAGATTTTCATGCTGCGTTTTGATAGTTTCATAATTGACAGTGCAAAATTGTATGGAGTAAAAGCTGGTCTGAGAGAATTGCTTTATGAAATTGACATGGTTTAAAACTGTGTTCTTTGTGCAAAACTTTTTTACGCTCTTTGCAGTTGTTATCGCACACTTTCGTAATTTTGTCTAAGGAGAAAAGAAGCTTTTTTATATAAGCTCATTGAGGTATTCACGAATGGTTCGACAGCTTCCGGATTGCTCCCGTTATCGAAGCTGTTTTTAGCCTCTTTTTTTATAAAAAAGCTCTGGGCTTGCTTCTTGGGGGAAACAACTCCGTAATCCACCGTACAGACATCGTACTAATCCATACACACACCGTAAGGTTCCGTACAGATATCGTACTCAGCAGTACAGACGCCGTACACCTTCATACTAAAGTCATATTTCTACCTTTAGGCTGTTAAAGAAAATTTTAACCCCATTGGGGGGCTTGGGCCTTCGATCTGAAATGGATAAATTTGCCGTCTGATTAAATTTAAATCCAATTAATAGATGAAGAAAGTATTGTGGCTCATTGCTATGGCAATGCCTTCGCTGGTTTTTGCGCAGGATGATCTGATGAGGAAGCTGGAAACCAATAAAAGCGACAGCGCCAACAAAAAGTATATATTTAAGAATGTGCTGAACCTGGAAAAGACTGATGTAAAGAACCAGGGTAGCTCGGGTACCTGTTGGAGCTATAGCACCAATTCCTTCCTGGAAAGCGAAATGATTCGCATGGGTAAGAAGCCGGTTGATCTGTCAGAGATATACACTGCCCGTAATGTATACCTGGAAAAGGCTGATAATTTCCTCCGCATGCACGGCTCTGTTGCCTGGGGTGACGGTGGTGCTTGCCATGATGTGATCAATATGTACGCCAAGTATGGTATGATGCCCCAGGAGGCTTACTCTGGCCTTAACTACGGCACTACCAAAAACAAATTCGGAGAAATGCAGGCAGTGCTGAAAGGTATGCTGGATGCAGGCGTGAAAAATCCTAATGGTAAACTGACTCCTAATTTCCGCAAGGCCTTTCAATCTGTACTCGATACTTACCTGGGAACAGTGCCTGAAAAATTCAACTACAATGGCAAGATGTACACTCCGCAGGAATTCGCAAAAGAGGTTGTAGGTCTGAATCCTGCTGACTACGTAGAGATATCATCCCTGGCCGATTATCCTTACTATGAAAGGAACCTGCTGCTGGTGCCTGATAACTGGAGCTTCGATAAGGTGTATAATGTACAAATGGATGACCTGACGGCGATAATAGACAACGCCCTGAAGACAGGCTACACAGTAACATGGGCCACCGATGTGAGCGAAAAATATTTTAGCTGGAAAAATGGTGTTGCCTTTGTGCCTGAGAAAGACTGGGACGATATGAGTGAAACAGAGCAAAAGGAGCTTTTCAACGGTCCGAGACCGGAGCGTAAAATAACCACCCAGCTTCGCCAGGCAGCTTTTGATAGCTATGAAACTACCGATGATCATGGTATGCATATAGTAGGCACGGCAAAAGACCAGAATGGCCGCGAGTACTATGTGGTAAAAAACTCATGGGGCGAAAAGAATGACTATAAGGGCTACCTGCATGTTACCAGGCCATATGTGCAATATAAGACTACTGCAATACTGGTACACAAGGATGCTATACCTGCTGAATTAAAAGGCAAGATGAAAATATAAGTTTCTATTAGTGAACTACTTGCAAAGGCTTCCTGTTGGGAGCCTTTGTTGTACATGATATTTTCTATGCCCTGATAGGAAAAGTATAATTATCATTTTGCTTATGTTAATAGTATCCGTCCTTAACTTGTATGCAAAATCTGCGATTATGAAAAAGATAGGCATTCTGGGGTCAGGTATTGTGGCCCGTGTATTGGGCGATGGTTTTCTGAAAAGCGGTCATGAGATAATGCTGGGATCGAGAAACACTGCAAAGCTGGCAGAATGGAAAGAAAAGGCTGGCGATAGGGCTCGCCTGGGCAGCTTTGCCGATGCGGCAGCCTTCGGTGATATTCTAGTGCTGGCCGCGAAGGGTAGCGCGGCAGCCGAAGTGATCACCATTGCCGGCGCCGGAAACCTGGCCGGGAAAACGGTCATAGATACCACAAATCCCATAAAGGACGCTCCTCCCACAGACGGAGTATTGCCTTACTTCACTGATATCAACTATTCTCTAATGGAGCAGCTTCAGGATAAATTTCCTGAAGCAAACTTTGTGAAGGCCTTTAATAGCGTCGGCAATACCTATATGGTGAATCCTTTATTTAAGGACGGCACTGCCAGTATGTTTATCTGCGGCAACAGTGAAGACGCAAAGAACGAGGTAAAGGAAATATTGAAGCAGTTTGGCTGGGATATCTGGGACATGGGCCGAGCTCCTGCTGCGAGAGCTATTGAGCCGCTCTGCATGCTTTGGTGTATACCGGGTTTCCTGCAAAATCAGTGGACACATGCTTTTAAATTAATGAAAGCCTAAATGCGTTGATCCCGCGTTAAAAGGAGTCCTTTTAATAAGCGATTGTTTAGTATTTTGCCTGCATGCTGAAATATTGTTTACAAGGGATATTATCGATACTCATCTTAGCTGGCTGTAATTCAGGACAGGAGCAGAAACAGGAAGAAGCTGCCACACAGGAGTCTGCAGTGGTGAAGGATCTTCATACTCAATCAAATGCGGATAGTGTAACCATGAAGCATCTTGATCTGGATATCAATGTAGACCTTAGCAATAAAAAGATTGGTGGCTTTGCCAGTTGGCAGATTGAGAATAAAGCAAAGAGTAAGGTACTGAAACTAGACACTTATGATCTTACTATTGATAGTGTTAAGGTGGACGGTGCAAAGGTTGAGCACACATTGGATGCCTTTGTAGAACATCTTGGCAGCAGGCTGAATATCCCCATCTCTGAGAACAGCGGTAACGTTACCATTTATTACAAGACTGGGGAAAAAGCTACAGCATTGCAATGGTTGACCCCGCAGCAGACTTTGGGTAAAAAACACCCATTCCTTTACACTCAGTCTGAATCGATCTATGCACGTTCTTGGATACCCTGCGCCGATGGCCCCGGTATCAGGTATACTTACAATGCCCGCGTCAAAGTACCTGGAGAACTGATGGCCCTGATGAGCGCTGAAAATCCTCAGCAAAAGAACGACAGTGGTATTTATCGTTTTAAAATGGAGATTCCTGTTCCTGCATATTTAATGGCATTGGCGGTGGGTGATATTTCTTTTAAAGCGATCGACGAACGCACTGGTGTATACGCAGAACCAAATATGCTGGATAGGGTACACAATGAGTTTGCAGAGACAGGCAAAATGGTGCACGCTGCTGAACAGTTATATGGTCCTTATCGCTGGGGCAGGTATGATGTGCTTGTGTTACCTCCGGGCTTTCCTATAGGTGGCATGGAGAACCCAAGACTAACTTTCTGCACGCCTACTGTAATAGCAGGCGACCGTTCGCTGGTGAACCTGATAGCGCACGAGCTGGCTCATAGCTGGAGCGGTAACCTGGTGACTAACGCTACGTGGAATGACTTCTGGCTGAATGAAGGTTTTACGGTTTACTTTGAGCGCCGCATATCCGAGGCCATGAATGGCAAAAGCTATGTTGACATGCTTTGGGAACTTGGCTACCAGGATTTAGAGAAGGAAATTGCTGATCTCGGCGCAGATAGCAAAGACACCTGGTTAAAGCTGGACCTCACAGGTCGCGATCCTGACGATGGACTTACCGATATAGCATACGAGAAAGGAGCATTATTG
>CAMPKR010000240.1 GCA_946887345.1 uncultured Bacteroidota bacterium
TAAGCTTAAATCTCCTGCCTGCGGCATGGAAATGGATGGTAAGGGAGATATTACACTCATAAGGTAGGATATGTATTTTGCAGGTCTATTTCTGCAAATGACAATCATTAAGGACATACAAATAACAGGTAGTGAGCAAAAACCTATGCTCACTGATATTTTTTATACAGGGAAGACTGAAGGAAAGGATGCGGTTATTTATGCACACGGATTTAACGGCTTTAAAGACTGGGGGAATTTTGACCTGATAGCGAAGCAGTTTGCTGAGGCGGGTCTGGTGTTTGTGAAGTTTAATTTTTCGCATAACGGAACTACAGCTTCAAAACCAGAGGAGTTTGCAGACCTGGAGGCCTATGGTAACAATAATTATACAAAAGAGCTAAATGACCTGGGATCTGTGATCGATTGGGTGGCGGATGCAACTCCGGGATTAAAAAAGATATTTCTGCTGGGGCATAGTCGGGGTGGTGGTATCGCGCTTTTAAAAGCTGCTGAAGACAGCCGGGTGAACGGAGTAGTGACCTGGGCCTCCGTAAGCGAGTGTAAAACTCCCTGGAGCGGCTGGTCCTTGGAACAGATAGAGGAGTGGGAGGAGAAAGGAGTGCAATATTATACCAATGCGCGCACCAAACAGGAAATGCCGCTATACTACCAGCTTTATAAGAACTACTTGCAAAACCAGCTGAGGCTGAATATAGAAAGAGCAATAAAGAGCCTGGAAATTCCCGTACTTATTTGTCATGGCAGCGCTGATCCTGCTGTCCCGGTTCAGAAGGCATATGAACTTCGTGCGTGGCAGCCCGAAGCACAATTGTTTATTGTAGAATCAGATCACGTATTTGGGAGGAAGCATCCCTGGGAAGAGGAGTATCTGCCTGATGCCATGCAGCAGGTTGTTGATAAGAGTATACAGTTTTTGAAAGGAGCTTAGTTAATGGTAGATACTATTTGCTCCAGTTCTTCAGGTTTTATTTTTGCCACATAGTATTTATAGCTGCCGCTGGAATCGTCTATTTTAAGGATCTTGATATCATAAATGCGGCAAATAAAATTGGTATGAACTTCTATCTTTTTGATGTCCTTAATGTCAAATAAGAACTTCTTAAAGAAGATATCGCGAATGCTGATTTTTTTCTCTACTCTTTCAATATTCTTTCCGGCAACCATAGATATATTGTATATGAACAATATGAGCAGTAGGCAGATGAAGATGCCGAGAGTGACATTCATATGGTTAGGAAATGCGAATAGCAGGACAAGGGTTAACAGGCAGGCAATGCCTATGCCGGGAAGTACATATGGGAGTGCTTTGTTAGAAGGCTGGTGTTCCATCGGGGTATTTAAGAGTTGCAAAGGTAATTAAGTATCAATGTCTTTGAACCTTTCGGGGCAGTAAGTATTGTCATTCTTTATATGGGTTTTTGGGGAAAATTTGCCCGAATTTAAAAGTCTCGTTTTATTACCTTTGCCGAGCTTTATCCATCCTTTTAATTAATAAATGCTGCGGGAAGAACCGATCAAAGTAAAAAGGCAGATGATGCTGGTAGCTCGCTTCAGGGACTACAGCCAGCTGCTGAAACCGAACCTCAGCTTCATGGTGGTTTTTTCCAGCGTTATAGGTTACCTGCTGGCTCCCGGTATTCCTTTCCAACTTGATAAGATCATATTGCTCTTTACAGGTGGCATCCTTGTAACGGGGGGCGCTAATACCATCAACCAGATACTGGAACGTGAAGGCGATGCCCTGATGACTCGCACGATGTACCGTCCCATCCCTGATGGCCGAATGGGAGTGGCCGAGGCCTGGGTGGTAGCAGGCGTTTCCGGCCTGGCAGGAGCGCTTATGCTGGCTTACTTTTTCAACCCCCTGGCGGGTCTGCTTAGTTTCATCTCCCTTTTATTGTACGGTTTTGCCTATACGCCTATGAAGCGTATTCACCCGATAGCTGTGCTTATCGGGGCTATACCGGGGGCTTTACCCCCGCTTCTTGGCTGGGTGGCGGCAACTAATACCCTTACAGGTAATTTAGGCCTGGGTGGATGGATACTGTTCCTGATACAATTCTTCTGGCAGTTCCCGCACTACTGGGCCATAGGCTGGGTAGGATATGATGAGTATAAAAAGGCGGGTATCAGTATGTTACCCTCGCAGGAGCGCACCTCAAGGTTTACTGCCCTGCAGTGTATGTTCTACAGCCTGATACTGATACCTATGTCGGTGATGCCGAGGGTGATAGGCCTGTCAGGAAATATAGGTATGTGGATCACAATAGCTTGTGGCATACTTTATTTCGGCGCTTCAATAGCATTTTATCTGAAGAATGATTACCCTTCTGCCAAGAGGGTAATGTTTGCTTCATTTATATACCTGCCTATAGTATTGCTATCGCTTTTGATAGATAAGATGTAACGAGATGGAAAGAGTAATGTAAAGTACAATGAAAGGAGAGGGAAGGAAGATACATCCTCATAAGTTCGCCATGTGGGTGGCCATCTGCAGCATCATTATGATGTTTGCCGGGCTAACGAGCGCTTATATAGTGAGGCAGTCGCAGGGCAACTGGGTATATTACAAGCTTCCCGGCCTGTTCTATATTTCAACCGTATTGATAGCTGCCAGCAGCGTGACCATGCACATGGGCGTGAAGGCCTTTAAGAGCAGGGCTATGCCTAAGTTCCGCAGCCTGATGATCCTTACCCTGGTGCTGGGTGTGGCTTTTGCCATTTGCCAGTACGTGGGTTTCCAGCTGCTGTATGCCGATAATATTAAGCTGAATGGCAACCCCAGCGAGTCATTCCTGTTCATAATAGCAGGCTTGCACTTATTCCATATCATTGGTGGAATAATTGCATTATTAATTGTATTTTTCCGCGCCTTTAGAACCAGTGTGAAAGTGTATAATGCCACGGGCCTTGAAGTAATGGCTACGTACTGGCATTTTGTAGATGTATTGTGGATTTATTTATTTGTGTTCTTTCTGGCAAATCAATAAAATTGTTTCGAAATTCGCACCCAAAATACACAACGACGCAACTTTTAAATTAATTTATGGCACAAGCTCAGACAACAACAGCACCGGAACCCAAAGCATGGGGTGGGGGGCGCTCGCCCTTCAACGTGAGTTATGGTAAGATGATGATGTGGTTCTTCCTGTTATCGGATGCATTTACCTTCTCTGCATTCCTTATTTCTTATGGTACAAAGCGCTTCTTCAGCACGGTATGGCCGTCGCCTAACGAAGTGTTCCACGCTTTCCCTTTCATGGGACATGCCAATCTTCCGCTCCTGTTTGTGAGCTTGATGACCTTTATACTTATCATGAGTTCTGTTACAATGGTACTTGCAGTACACTGCGGCCATTACGGTGACAGAAGGGGTGTTGTAAAATGGATGTTGTGGACCATAATAGGTGGTATAGCATTCCTTGCCTGCCAGGCATGGGAATGGACCCACCTTGGCCACCTGACAGGTGGTCTCTGGGGCACCTTTACCGATCCGGCCAGCACTATAGCTTACAGCAACTTCTACGATATGAAAAATCCTGAGGTAGCATCGGTAATTAATGCCGGCGGTACAGAAGCGCTGAACCCGACACACAACTTCTTCAGCTTCTTCTTTACTATCACAGGTTTTCACGGGTTCCACGTATTCTCAGGGGTATTGCTGAACGTGATGGTACTCGTAAATACAGTGAACGGCGTTTATGAACGCCGGGGCCACTACGAAATGGTAGAGAAAGTAGGTCTTTACTGGCACTTTGTAGACTTGGTATGGGTATTCGTATTCACCTGTTTCTATCTACTTTAACCCCATTCGTTCACAACAATAACTCAAGAAAATGTCAGCACATAATCACGATAGTAATAGCACTCAGCATTATTACGAGGGCGACCAGTCGAAGCTCTATTCTGGTATCATGTCTCATCACACAGACATCGCATCGCCTGAAAGTAAAAAACAAATAGGCCGTATTTGGAAGGTGTTCTGGATACTGCTGGTAGTAACGATAGTGGAAGTAGTACTGGGTATGTATGCCAGTGACAGTATGCCTAAGGCAGTTATTAACAGCTTGTTCCTGCTGCTTACCATATTTAAAGCAGGTTACATTGTAGCAGTGTTCATGCACCTGGGCGATGAAGTGAAGAATTTTATTATAATGATATTAATACCACTTACCTTGTTTATATGGTTCATTATAG
>CAMPKR010000241.1 GCA_946887345.1 uncultured Bacteroidota bacterium
CCTTTACCTGCGATATACCACCCCGGTTTACAAGGTCAAAGCGAAGGTCATGATCAAAGACGACAAGAAAGCTGGTGGGGGAGCCGAGAACCAGGTGCTTTCAGAACTGGGCATGGGCGGTAAAAGCAATGTAGATAACGAGATAGAGATATTCAAGAGCCGCTCGCTAATGGAGAGGGTGGTGAAGGGAATGCAGCTAAATGTGCGGTACTATGCAGTGGGTGCCGTGCACCAGTCGGAGCTATTCGATAAAAAGCCTTTTACTTTTCATTATTTCCCGGACGTGAAAGATACCGTAGACAATAAAAACTATGACTACGAACTGGTGCTGGAAAATAATAATCAGCTGGAACTGACCCGTGACGATAAAAAATGGAAGGCTTCATATGGTGATACCCTGGTGCTGCCTACCGGTAAAGCTGTTATAGAATTGACTACGGCAGAACCGATAGACCATCATAAGTTCCGGGTGGTCATTACCGGCCAGGACAAAATAGTAGACAAGTATGTGCGCTCACTAACGGTCAATGCCGTAAATAAGCAGGTGAGTGTGATCGTTACCACGCTGCAGGAGACCCACCCGAAAAGGGGTGAGGCAGTACTCAACCGCCTGATTGAGGAGTATATGAGAGCCAATGTAGAGGACAACAATATGATAACCGACTCTACTATAGCCTTTATCGATTCCCGTTTGATGCTGGTAGGTGAGGAACTGATGGGTATAGAAAAGGAGATAGAAGGTTTTAAGAAGGAAAATGAGTTGACGGATATCAGCGAGCAGTCGAAGATACTTCTCAATACTTCTGATGCCTACGTAAAGCAATTAACTGAGAAGCAGGTTCAGCTGGAGATAATCAACTCACTGGAAAAATATCTTTCCGACAATCAGAATGATAAAAAAGTAATTCCCGCTTCGTTGGTTATCCAGTCACCCGTACTTTATAATATCATTGATAAGTATAACGACATGCAGGCCAAAAAGGAGCGCCTCCTCGTTGGTAGCACGGAAGCGAACCCCCTTGTTGAGAATATGGACGTGCAACTGGAAACACTCCGTGGAAATATGAAGAGCGGCATCGTTTCTATGAAACGCGACATCGAGATCAATATTTCCAAACTGCAGCAGTATGCTGGCAATGTAGAATCAAAGATCCGGCAGGTGCCTGCTAAAGAGCGGGTGTTCCTGGAGTTTTCACGTCAGCAAAATATCAAGCAGGAACTGTACCTCTTCCTGCTGAAGAAGCGGGAAGAGAGCGCTATTTCCAAGTCGTCTTCGCTTGCCAATGCCAAGATGATAGACAGCGCCCGTCGCGAAAATGCACCGTTTAAACCAGTTAAGTCTTTCGTATTGCTGGTGGCTTTGCTGGCCGGGTTAGGAGTTCCCGGACTTGCCCTGAGCATTAAAGATCACCTGAATAATAAGATATCTACCCGTAACGATATTACTAATTTCACGACCGCTCCTATCATAGGCGAGATATGTCACAGTGAAGGTGAGCAAATGGTGGTGGTACAGAAAAATACGCACACGGTGCTCGCCGAACAGTTCCGCGCTATGCGTACTAACCTTCGCTTCCTGTTGCCTGATCCGGAGAAGAAGGTGATCATATTTACCTCCAGTATCAGTGGTGAGGGAAAGTCGTTTGCCTCTACCAACTTATCGGCAGCACTGGCGCTTTCGGGTAAGAGGGTGGTGTTGCTGGAGTTTGATATGCGCAAGCCCGGTATCACAAAGAATTTGAATATATTCAGCAACAAAGGTCTGAGCAGCTACCTGGTAGGTGACCTGATGCTCAGCGAGATAGTTGTTCCCTCGGGTTTGGTTGAAGGCCTGTACATTATTCCTTCAGGGCCTATTCCGCCTGATCCAACAGAGATTATACTGCTTCCGAAACTGAATGAGTTATTTGAGGAGCTTCGTGAGCAATTTGATTATGTGATAGTAGATAGTCCCCCGATTGGCCTGGTGACAGATGCCCAGCTCCTGGCCGATCATGCAGATGCGTCATTGTATATGGTGCGCCTGGGCTATACACCAAAGCATCGCTTGCCCATTATCCACGATGTGTATGAAAAGCGCAAGCTGCCTAAGGTAAACCTCATCCTTAATGATGTGAAGGCTGGCCCGGGCTACGGAGGCTATGGTGGCTATTATGCTTATTATGGCAGTAATAAAGGAGAGGGATATTTCAACAGTGGCAAAGCGAAGAAAAAAGGAATAAGGGCATTTATAAGGAGCAAGTTTAAAGTGTAAGCTCATCAGTACTATGCCCGTATAATGACCTGTTGTTTAATAACTTATTTTGTAGTATCATTAGAGTAATTCGCTATTTTTGCGACGTGGTTGTAAGCTCACGGTCCCAAGCATGAAGTCATACGCAATCTGATCTTCATAACAAGAGAGAGAGAAACTGCAGGCGGTGCCTGCGGGTAACAGGGAAAGAGCTAATTGAAAAAGAGGAAGTCGCTAAAGGCCAATTTCGTTTTTGCGCTGACGGGTAACTTATTGTATACCATCAGCCAGTACCTTGTACTTACTTTACTTATCAAGAACTTCAAGGCTGATGAGGTAGGAACCTATCTCTATGCTGTTTCGTTCGTTCTGCCTATCGTGATTCCCTTCGATATGCAACTGCGCAATTTTTACACTACAGAAAAGAAAGACGGTTTTTCATTTCATGATTACCAGGCCTTCCGCCTTGTGTCTAATGCGTTGGCTATGCTGGTGATCATAGTTTCTGCCTTGCTTATAAGACCTGAAATGTTCCTCACGATATTTTTAGTAGGTGTCATAAGAATAATAGAATCCCAATCCGACATATACTATGCCACTGTGCAAAGGGCCGAGCGGATGGATTATATATCCTATTCCAAGTTCGCGAAAGGCTTTTCGGCCCTTCTGCTAGTTGTAGTATGTATTTACCTGGAACTTGACGTCAACCAGATACTGATGGGCTGGTGCGCGCTCTGGTTTGCTATTCTGTTGATCTTTGATGCACGCATCACACTTAAGATCAGTGGCATCAATCGTCGCGTGGGTATTGTGGTAAAAAAGGAAGTATTCCTTTCACTTTTGAAAATGTGCCTGCCCGTGCTGCTGCTCAGCTTTGTTGATAAGTTTGCCGCCAACTACCCTAACTATATAGTAGAAGGCAAACTCGGTCTCTCAGCCCTGGCTATTTTCGGGGGTATTGTTTATTTCCGGTCTATCGGCGTTCAGATCATCAATCCGCTGGGAGCCATTGTAGCACCCCGCTTAGCCAACTATTGGAGCGAAGGCAAGTACAAAATATTTTTGAACCTGCTGAAGCGGACTACGCTCAATGCTTTCCTGCTGGGTATTGCCGGCATAGCAGTGGCAATGCTCTTCGGCAAATGGATACTGCCGCTGTTATATACTCCTGAGTATGCTGCTTATACCGACCTGCTGGTGCTGGTAATGGTTTACTGCCTGGTTACTTATCTGTACGTGTATACAGGAACAGCGCTCACCTGTATGAGGGTGCATTGGGTGAAGGCGCCTATACACATTATAGCCTTCGGTGTGCTGGCAACACTGATGTATTTCCATTCAAACACACTGAATGATATTGTTATTAATATGATAGCAGGTGAAACAGTAATGTTTCTTCTTTATACAGTTTCATTTTGGGTACTATTTAATAAAGTAAAAGCTAACGGTTATGTTCCGAAGGGCCTATTTAAAAATATTGTCTAGGTTTTACCCGCAGACCTTTCTCCGTAAGATGGGAGTAAATATCGGCAAGGGTTCACGCATAATGGGTTCGCTGTACCGCATGTTCAGCGAGGAGGCCTATCTGATCACTATCGGACAGAATTGCCTTATCTCCAGCGAGGTGACACTGCTTACCCACGATGGTTCCGTAGATGTATTCCGCAGGGAGTTCCCTAAGGCTGACAGGATAAAACCGGTAGTTATTGGCGACAATGTTTTTATTGGTCACCGCTCTATTGTAATGCCGGGCGTCACCATTGGCAGCAATGTAGTAATAGGTGCAGGCTCTGTGGTGAACAAGGATGTGCCTTCTAACAGCGTATATGCCGGGGTACCCGCGAAATTCATAAAGACCATAGATGACTATAAAGAAAAGATACTGACGGAGATGATAGAAACCAAGCATCTGAACGAGCAGGATAAACGTAAATTTTTAACCAATCACTACAGTAA
>CAMPKR010000242.1 GCA_946887345.1 uncultured Bacteroidota bacterium
GGTTCCAGCATATCCAATTACGGTTTTTCTGCTACCTATGATGACCTCGGCAATGCATACGGCGGCGGTGAAATATTCGGCGTAGGCTATCCTACCACCACAGGTGCTTTCCAAATGACCTTCCAGGGTGGAAGTACAGATATCAATATAACCAAGTTCAGCTCTACGGGTAGTACCGTAATATATGCTACTTACCTGGGTGGCAGCAATGGCGATCAGCCTCATAGTATGGTGGTAGATCCTGCAGGTAATCTTGTGGTTACGGGTGTAACCAATTCTGCTAATTACCCGGTTACTACAGGGGCCTATGACAACTCTTTTAACGGCTTGCTAGACCTGGTTGTTACTAAATTCAATAGCACTGGCACCGGCCTAATAGGTTCTACTTATATGGGCGGTTCAGGCACCGACGGAGGAAATATGTTCCCCTTATCTAACAACTACGGTGATGCATTCCGCGGAGAAGTGATCACTGACGATTATGGAAACATATATGTTGCAGGTAATACTCAGTCGACCAATTTTCCGACAGTGAACGCAACCCAGGCTGCACTTAATGGAGGTATGGATGGTGTTGTTTTTAAGCTGAATAATACTCTTTCCAATCTAATATGGAGTACTTATTTGGGTGGCTCAGACGTTGACGCCGCATACGTATTATCATTAAGTAATACGGGTAGCAATGTTTATGTTTCCGGTGGCACAGCCAGTACTAACTTTCCTACTACAACGGGCGCTTATCATACCACTTACCAGGGCGGAACAGTAGATGGCTTTATTACACGGTATGTAAATGGGGGCAGCTATGGCCTTCTTTCGGGAACTTATATTGGTACTAACGATTACGATCAAAGCTATGGTGTGCAGGTAGATAAATTCAACGGAGTATATGCCATGGGCCAGAGTGCGGGGCCTTTTCCTGTAGTAGGAGCCGTCTACAGCAACCCCGGTTCGGGACAGTTTGTAATGAAACTGGACAGCACGCTCAATATCCTCCAGTTCTCAACGGTAGTAGGTAACGGCAGTAATACAACGCCTTTATCACCTACAGCCTTCCTGGTTGATTCCTGCCTGAATATTTATTTTTCAGGTTGGGGAACTACCACCGGCTATCCGATTACTACTAACACGCTTTTTTCTACCTCCGACGGTAGTGATTTTTACTTCTTTACACTCTCTCCCAACGCAGGTAGCCTCCTCTTTGGCAGCTATTACGGTAGCTCCGGTTGGGACCACGTAGATGGCGGTACCAGCCGTTTCGACAAGAGCGGCATAATATACCAGGGCATCTGTTCTGCAGCACCTACTTATCCCGGTAGTAATTTCGGTGCTTACCCAAATAACCTCGACGGCTATAGCGTGGTTACCATAAAGATCAATTTTGAAGTCGGGCCTGTGTATGCTATCGCATCAGCTAACAATGTCTCAGGCTGCTCACCGCTTACCGTGCAGTTCCAGAATAATTCGAGCAACGCAACCTCCTACGTCTGGGATTTCGGTGATGGGTCTGCACTGGATACTAACGCCACTCCTTCACATACTTACGGACCGGGCGTATATACGGTAACATTGATTGCCAATAGTACTACAGCCTGT
This sequence comes from uncultured Bacteroidota bacterium, assembly GCA_946887345.1. The sequence goes on from CAMPKR010000242.1 coordinate 1,597, forward strand.
AATACCTCAGACTCCACCACTCTAACGATAACTGTAGACACCGGAGATGTTGTTGCAGATTTCACCAGCCAACTGGTTGATTCCTGCGGGCCATACACAGCTTCATTCACAAATACGTCCTCCGTCGTTTCCACTACTGCAACCTATCAGTGGGATTTCGGAAACGGAGTGACATTTAGCGGCGCGAACCCTTCCCTGCAAACCTACCCGGATACAGGTGCCTATACTATTACGCTTATTGTAAACGATACTGCGGGTTTGTGTACGGAAGCTGATACCGTTACTTACACCATCAACTTTAATAGTACCAGTGTGGTCGCTTCGGCTGATCCGTCCCCATCAGGACGGGGATGCTCACCATTCGTGGTTCAGTTTACTAACAACTCTACATCTGCAGATACTTATGCCTGGGATTTCGGAGATGGGTCGCCGGTGAGCAACCAGTCGAATCCGTCGCATACGTTTACCAACATAGGTACATATACAATAATGCTGATCTCTACGAACAGCCAGGGTACTGTTTGCAATACCTCTGATACAGACTACCTCACAATTATAGTTGATAGTGGCGATGTAGCTGCCGATTTTACAGCTGTGGTTACAGATAGTTGCGATCCTTACATCGCGACGGTAACTAATCTATCGCCCTACACTACATCGGCTACCATATTTACATGGAACTTCGGTGACGGTACCACTTTCACAGGCCCTAATCCCGGACCACATAACTACCCGGGTACAGGCACTTATACGATCACGCTGATCATTGAAGACTCTACATCCTGCAACAAGATAGATTCTATTTCACGCATGGTGATAATTACCAATATTTTTGTTGATGTTAGTTTCCCACCCATACCGGATGTGTGTGGTATATATGATATCAACTTCAGCGGTGAATCCGTGAATGGTACCAGTTACTGGTGGGACCTGGGAGATGGCAATACTTCTACTCTTAATAGCTTTACTCATACTTATGAACCGGGACAGTATGATGTGACAGTTGTCGCCTACAATGCCCTCGCATGTAATGGCAGCGATACCATGAAGCAGACTATCAATATAAGACAGCAGGCTATTGCAGACTTTATTTACACTCCCGAAGTACCTGAAAGAAATAAGCCGATAAGCTTTACCAACCTTTCACAGTTTGCGGATACTTACTTGTGGGACTTTGGTGATGGTAGCAACAGCACAGACGTAAATCCTGTTAAGCTCTTCAACAGGGACGGCGATTTCCTTATATGTCTTACCGCCAATAACAAAGACAATTGCCCCGATAGTATATGCCGCTCTATATTCTCCGATATATTGCCGCTTGCCGATATACCCACGGCGTTCTCGCCCAACGGTGACGGACAAAATGATATGCTATATGTTCGAGGCGTAGGAATGGCTAATCTGCACCTGATGATCTTTAACAGGTGGGGAGAATTAGTATTTGAAACCACTACCATAGAAACCGACCTTGTAGGTCAGCACAGTGCGGGCTGGGATGGCCGTATGAGAGGTGAAGAGCAGCCAATGGAGGCTTATGCTTATGTGCTCGAGATAAGGTTCGTTGATAATAATACATTGACTAAAAAAGGAAATATTACCTTGCTGAGGTAGTAACACACAAAAATTAAAAGAGCGCCGGCCGGCGCTCTTTTAATTTTACATTTTCCTGTTCTTTTTTTCTTTTCTTTCGGGTTTGTTATCATTTTCCCTGAAGCCCTGTTCGCGGTTTTCTCTGCTGTCCAGGTTATCCTTGTTCTCAGGCCTTTGCCTGTTCACATCAGTACGTTTTCCGGTATTGATGTTTTCCTTTCTTGCATTTTTCATAGTTCTGAATTTGTCAATAGAGACAAATAAATTATTCCTTTGCACATAAAAAATCCCCGGGAACTAGCCCGGGGATCTGTTCATCTAAACCCTATCTGTTAAAATTACTTTACTTCTTCATATTCTGCATCAGCTACATTATCGTTGCTGCCTTGCTGCTGAGCTCCCTCATTTGGTTGAGCTCCGTCTTGCTGGCCCTGGCTATAGATGTGTTGGCTCGCTGCCTGCCATGCGGCATTCAACTCTTCCACTGCTGAGTCTATATTACCAATGTCTTCGTTCTTATGCGCTTCTTTCAGCTTAGTCACGGCGTTTTCGATAGTAGCCTTTTGGTCTGCTGGTATTTTGTCGCCGTATTCTTTCAGTTGTTTTTCTGAATTGAATACAAGACCATCTGCCATGTTGAGCTTTTCTACGCGCTCGCGAACCGCTTTGTCTGATTCCTCATTAGCTTTCGCTTCATTTTTCATGCGTTCTACTTCTTCCTTACTCAGGCCGCTACCTGCTTCTATGCGGATATTCTGCTGCTTTCCTGTGCCTTTGTCCTTTGCAGTTACATGCAAAATGCCGTTGGCGTCTATATCAAATATAACTTCTACCTGGGGCACACCGCGCGGCGCAGGAGGAATGCCATCCAGGATGAAACGTCCCAGCGACTTGTTGTCTTTTGCCATTGGGCGTTCACCTTGTATTACATTAATTTCTACGCTCGGTTGATTATCGCTTGCTGTTGAGAATACTTCGCTCTTACG
>CAMPKR010000243.1 GCA_946887345.1 uncultured Bacteroidota bacterium
TATCTATAGTACACGAAAGCAGAATGCAATTGCTGTCGCAATGGGGTTACGATGAGCTTAATGCGGCCGGGACAAGCCTGATAATGGCTGATGTTATGATAGCATATAAGGGAGAAGCATTTTACGGAGATACGCTCACGGTGGATATTTATGCTGAGGAAATAACGGCTCACTCGTTCGATCTGCTTTATCATATAAAAACGAAACGGGATAACAAGGATCAAGATATAGCACATGCAAAGACAGGGATGATCTGTTTTGATTATAAGCAGAGAAAGATAGAGGGTGTGACGGAAGAGCTGAAAAAGCTATTAGAAAAATAAAAAATATAGCCCCGGCTCTTGCCGGGGCTATTTTCTTGTAGCGAGGAGGAGATTTGAACTCCCGACCTCAGGGTTATGAATCCTGTGCTCTAACCAACTGAGCTACCTCGCCAAAAACGGATGGCAAAGGTATGGAAAAACTTGAAAAAGTGATAATTGGGCCGCATTCTTTTATCTCTAATGCCAGGGCATTCTTACCAGTGGAAATCCACGCGGTAGCTAATAGTAGGGATAATTCCCAGTTGTGTAACGCTTCTTATTGATTTGTTCATGCCATCGAAATAGGAGAAATAGTGATTCTCCCTGTTGGTGACATTCTGCACGTCCATCTGTATGGTATGCGTGGCGCTTTTACCATTCATTTTATAGTAAAGACTCAGATCTGCCCTGAAGTATGCCGGTGTCTTCTCGGTAAAGTATTTGCTGTCTACAATAACCGTTTCCTGTTTGGCGATGGATGCGTTGAGGTCTATCAACGATTCACGCATGCCGCCGCTGTACAGCAACTTACCATTGACACCTAGTATATTTTTGCCTTTTTTATTTATCCTGAATTCTTTACCGCCGATGAGATTCAGCTGATGTCCCCTGTTATATCTTGTATTATATCTCTCGCCTTTATAGTTAGTATAAGTAGATGTGAATACAGAAACTGCAGCTAAAATGTAGTAACCGTTAAAGAACGGTTTCTCGATGCTCATGTCAATACCATAGTTCTCACCTGTACCTTCACTTACCAGCGGGGACTTGAGTGCCATCAATGAATATATGTTCTCAGAATTTATCATGGAAAATCCGCTGGCAGTGTCTTTTTCAACGGGCATGCTGTATAGTTTCTGATAATAGGCTTCTGCCTTTATTCTGACTTTTTTCAGGACAGTTACATCATAACCGGCTACAGCGTGGAAGGCCCTTGACAGGTCGAGGTTTTTGTTGGGGAACTTTGATGATGTACTGTCGTATGAGTTCTTATACATGTAAGTGGATATATGCTCGGGCTTGCTGTGCAATCCCGCAGCAAGAGTGGCTTTGCTGTCGTTCATTTGGTAAGCCAGTGACGCTCTCGGCTCAATGCTGTACTTGCCGTTGTGTGCGAGGTAGGAAGCATGCGCGCCACCTACCATAGTGAGTCTTTCGGTCATACGGGTTCTTAACTGTACATAGGCCTGATAAAATTGCGTGGCACCGTCACTTGCCAGTACACTCTTCCAGGTGTTCTCTTGTCCGTTATAGTTTTGTGCGGTGAACCTGTAAGCCACCTGGCTGGCTATTGCTCCAGCTCTGAATGTAAATTTTGAGTTTAGCTTATGATTATAAAGAATGGAAGCTCTGTATGCGTTATTTGTTACGTCTGTCTGCTCCATGGGTGTCTTGCTATAGCCTGTGGCGGCATGGAGCGAATCATTTTCCTGTAAAGACTTTGTATGAGATACTGATACAATAGTCTTGATGTATGCATTCCGGTTAAAGAAATACTGGTGGGATAACCCTGCAATACCGGTTGTGTTATTATTGTTGATATCCCTGTTAGGATTATCCGGCCCCCATTTGGTGCTGTCCTTTTCTGCTTTTTGTACCAGCTCATTATAGCCACCCAAACCGAAAATGCTGAATGTCCCTGCTTTTTGGGTGGGCAGGTTTATTTTCAGTGCGGCATCCTGGTAATTAGGCATTGCATCGCCGCCAATTTTTATGAATCGTTCCAGGAGGGCGAGGGTAGAGTAACGATAGTTGAACAGATACGAGGCATTTCTCCCTTTTTTAAGGGGACCCTCCGTTGCTATTTCAGCGCCCATAGTTCCTATCTGTATGGTATGTTCATGCCGTTCGGTATTTCCGTTCCTGAAATTTATATCAAATACCCCTGCCAGCGCATTACCTATTTCAGGAGCAAATGCCCCGGTGTAGAAATCGGAGTTTCCCAGGGTGTTGGCGTTGAGCATACTTACGGATCCACCCGTCGCGCCCGAGCTGCTGAAGTGATTTGGATTAGATATCTCAATCCCCTCAAGCCTCCACAACACTCCTGAAGGTGAATTGCCTCTTACAACGATGCTGTTATCCATATCGCCGCTATTAGAAACTCCGGGAAAGTTCATGACCATCCTGGCCGGATCTGCTATAGATGCTGCATACCTTCTTGTTTCTTCTACTGAAAATGAACGGGCACTTACGGCGGCAAATTCGTTGAGGGGTTTTATTTTGTCTTTTACCGCTGTTATGTTCACCTCGTCCAGCTGTTTCAGACTTTCGTTTAGCGAGATATTCAGTTCCGCCTGTTTGCCGCTAATCACCGGAACTTCAGAAGCAATATATGTTTCAAAACCGAGGTAAGTAAATGCAAATGATTGCCTGCCAAGCGGAACGTTCCTTAAAATAAAATTCCCGTTCTCATCGGTGGTGGTGTTAATGCTGTTATCGGAAGCCAGCAATACTATTACTCCTGTCAGCGGTTGTTGTGAGGCGGCATCTAACACGCGGCCACGTACATTCTGTGTTATTTGCCTGGTAGTATTTGTTTGTTCGGAGGAACTGTTGTCCTGTGCCTGTGCACCTGCTGTGATGAATGCAGTACCGAAGATTAAGGTTAGTTGTTTGATCGATATCATAGAGACTATTCTTTGAGATAAGACAATTTTGTGTGTGCTTACCCCTATGGTTAGCTGGTATTTATATTACCGCAGATATCGCAAGATTTTTAACAGGTATAACAAAAAAGCCGCCCCAATGGTCATCGGGACGGCTTATGTCAATTCTGCCTGCTTTAATTTTTCTTTGTCACTTTACCTGAACCGGAGATGTCGGTATTTACTACTTCAGGTGTTCCCCAATAATCAATTGAACCCGATCCGGAAATTTTTGCTTCCAGCAATTCATTCACCGTGATATCGAGATCGCCTGAGCCTGATATCTCTGCATATACTTCATCGCAGACCGCGTACCGTGCATTGACGGCACCGGAACCGCTCACCTTACACTGGAAGGTGTCAAATTCATTGTCTTCAACCGTTACGTCACCCGAGCCTGATATATCGATCTCCATCGTATTGGCAGCGAGGCCTTCGTGAATATGCACTTTACCAGAACCGCTGAGACGAACCGCATTCATATCTGTGGTGTACAGGGTTATTTTAATGTTATTGTTCATTACGTTCCAGTATTCCGGTCCGAAATCCAGGTAGAGCGTATTGCCACGAACCTCGGTTCTATAGATAGGAACCAGGTTGGCATAACCGGTAACGATAACTTTATTCTCAGAAGATGGAAATACTTCTATATCGGTGCTGCCGCTGGCAACGATGGTGCTGAAGGTGCTGAGATCCCTTGTCTCTGATTCTATATTGCCATGGCCCCTGAGTGTAGCCTTGCGGCAGGAAGTGGCCAATAATGTTGTTAATGCGATGAGTGTGAATGTTACGAACCTTTTCATTTGTCTAAATTTTTCCGTTGATAATTATGTTTTGGTATTTATAGTAAGACAAGCAAATGCTTGCTTACCCCTATTTGGTTTTAAAAATATTTTCTAGAATTTGTATGCCAAGCCTGCCATGGCGCCGATGTAGAAGCTGCTCCTGCCATTGAAGATGTCGGTTCCCCAGATGTAGTTGTTGGAAAGACCGTAGCTGCCGTAGATATTGCTTTCCTCTACATTGAAAGTAATACCTGCAAATATCTCTGTGTGTTCCCCGATTGTAACTGAAGGCAATACCCTGAGCGAAGTGCGCAAATAATAACCCACATAAAAATCTGACAGGCTGGTAGCGATACCCTCCAGGTTCACCCGGAAGTTCTTTCCGAAATTGAAGTGGGCACCCAAACCGCCCTCTAGGGCATAGAAG
>CAMPKR010000244.1 GCA_946887345.1 uncultured Bacteroidota bacterium
TTTATAGGAAGACCGTCCTTCTCTTAGTGTTCCGAAGGGCAGCACATAATCCTTATAGAATGGTTTTGCAAAGTCTGTTATAAGTATATTCAGTCCAGCCTTTACTGACCGGTGCTGGTAGGCATCGTCCAGCAAAATGACATCCACATCAGGTCTGCTTTGTAGTAGCTGGGGTATTCCAGTCATCCTTTCCTCGGCTACACTCACCACCGCCTCGGGAAACTTCAGGTGATATTGCATCGGTTCGTCTCCTATCCTCAAGGCATTGCTCTCCCGGTCGGCCAGTATAAAGCCCTGGGTTGTCCGTTTGTATCCGCGGCTCATTGTCGCCACCCTGTATTGGTACTGCAGCAGCCTGATAAGATACTCCACGTGAGGTGTCTTGCCAGTGCCCCCTACCGACAAATTACCCACTGCTATGACCGGAGGCGCAAATTCAATTGAGGCTGATAATCCATTGTCATACATCTTGTTACGAAGCCAAACAATCGCTCCATAGATCAGCGCCAATGGGTACAATAGTATCCTTATAAGGCCAAAAGCCCGGTACAATAAGTTCTTTCCGTTCATATAAGTCCCGCGTCTTGCAGCGCGTATTCCAGTATTTTTTCCTGGGGCTTAAAGGCTTTCACCTTGTCCAGTTTCATATAGTTGATTCCTTCGTGTATCAGCAGTTCCTTATCCTCCGGTGGGTCTTTATCCTGCCTCATATAGCTGTAGGTTCCCGCTTCCAGCAGGCAGCTTTCCGGCATTAGTCCTATCAGTTCGCTTCCTTTTATGCTCACGCCTGCCTCTTCGGCCAGTGCCTTGCAGGCTTCCCAGGCTTGCACCGGTGAGGTGGTTCTGTAGTCCAGCAGGTTCATTGATACTTGTGCGCATTCAAAGTCAGAAGTATACCATCCTATTGCCCTCGTCTTGCCAAGTAGTCCCGGTGTCTTCCTTCTCTCGCCGTTGATCATTTCATAATGTCCGCTCTCTCTTATCCGTTCGGCTATATAAACTGCCTTATCTGCATCCTTAGTGTCCAGCGATACATTATATGCTACAAGTATGTCTCTTGCCCCAACCACCGTAGCGCCAGTTGCGGGATTGAAATTTTTGGGGCCGTGATCCGGCTCCCAGTCGGGTAATTTTATCTTCTCTGCAAAGCCCTCATACTGCCCTCTCCTGATACTAGGCAGTGATTGGCGGTGTGCGGCCCTTGCAGAATGTTCGTAAAAATAGACTGATATATCTAATTGATTTCCAATTTTTTCAGATAGTTTATCTGCATAAAAAATTGAATCCTGTTTGTTCAGATTGTACAGGGGCACCACGGGGCAGACATCTGTTGCACCTATCCGTGGGTGTATCCCCAGCTGGCTTCTCATGTCTATCAGTTCTGAAGCCTTTTTCACTCCGCGGAAGGCCGCTTCCACCACTGCTTCCGGTTCCCCCGCAAAGGTCATTACCGTCCTGTTGGCTGCATAGCTGGTATCTATATGCAGCAGCTTTGCACCCTCCACCGACCGGATGGCCTCAGCGATCGCAGCTATTTTCTGCTCATCGCGACCCTCGCTGAAGTTGGGTACACATTCTAATATCTGCCCGTTCATTCCCTGTAAAAGTATAGAAACTAATCAGCCACATGAATTCAGCGCTGAAATATTTCCATTGGTAAAAATGATATCCCCTTACACCATCTGGCTTGCGAAACAGTAATGTAAAAGAATTGACTATCCTCCCGCAGCCAACAGCTATAGGTTTTTTTATAAATAGTATGGAACCGGGTCAATCCCTTAATCTCCCCAAATCCCGGTTCAAAATTCCTATTTTTGCCCCCGATGTCAGACAATAACCGTTACAATCAGCGTGGGGTCTCTGCCCAGAAGGAAGATGTTCATAAAGCCATAGCCAAACTGGATAAGGGTCTTTTCCCTAATGCCTTTTGCAAAATCTACCCCGACTACTGGGGTGGCGACGACGAATATTGCAACCTGATGCATGCCGACGGTGCTGGCACCAAGTCTATACTTGCCTATATGTATTGGAAAGAAACAGGCGACTTGTCTGTCTGGAAGGGCATCGCTATCGACTCCATTGTCATGAATATCGACGACCTGCTTTGCGTCGGCGCAACTGGTCCTTTCACTTATTCTTCAACCATCGGCCGAAACAAGCACCTCATCCCCGGTGAAGTGATATCTGCACTTATCAATGGCACCCAATCTTATTTCGACCGCCTTGCCGATTACGGGATCGATGTAAAACTTATGGGTGGCGAAACGGCCGACGTGGGCGATGTGGTCCGCACGGTTATAGTAGATGGCACCATGGCCTGTCGCATGCGTCGCGATAAATTGGTAACAACCGAAAAAATGCAACCCGGCGATGTAGTGGTTTCTCTTGCCAGCTATGGCCAGGCCACCTACGAAGATGAGTACAACAGCGGTATGGGCTCCAATGGCCTTACTTCTGCCCGCCATGAACTGCTCAAAAAAGAATACACCACTAAATACTCTGAAAGCGTAGATCCCAATCTGCCACCTGATGTAGTATATAATGGCAGATATGGTTTAACTGATGCCTCAAGCACCCCTCTGGATATCGGCAAGCTCATTCTTTCTCCCACGCGTACTTATGCTCCTGTAGTTCTTAAAGTATTACAGCAGCATTTTGATAAAATACATGGCATCATCCACTGCAGCGGTGGCGGCCAAAGCAAATGTCTCCACTACCTGCCCTCTGCGTTACGGGTGGTGAAGAACAACCTCCTGCCCATCCCTCCGCTGTTCGACCTGATCCAGAAATCGGCCGGTACCGACTGGAAGGAGATGTACCAGGTATTCAATATGGGCCAGCGCCTCGAATTCTTTACCGATAAAGAAACTGGAGAAGCCATCATTGAGATATCCAAAGGCTTCAACATCGAGGCCCAAATAAGCGGCTATGTGGAAAAGGCTGAAAAGAAAGAAGTACTGATAGAAAGTCCTTACGGAACCTTTGCTTACCAGTAATTCAGTGCTTCATTAATGTATATACTGCTGGTAAACAGTAGTATATTGCCTATTGGTGGCTATTAACTTTTCGTAAGTTGCTCTTAACGAGCAGGATAATTCCTAACTTTGGCATTATTAATGCTGTAAATATCAAAACCAAAACAGTTCAAAAACCTAAATCAAAGTTCTATGCGCTTAAAAGCAATATTACTGGCCGCATTTGCGCTCATCACAGTGTCGGCTACAGCCCAGGATAAGATCTACAAAAAGAACGGCGACGTAATAGAGGGAAAAGTAAAGGAGGTGAACGCTAAAAATATTTCCTACAAAAGATGGGATAACCCCGAAGGCCCCGATTACGTGATCGGCCGAAACGAGGTGCAACGCATCAAATACCAGAACGGTTCCGAAGATTACATGGCTCCGGAAAGAGAAAGTATGACAAAAGGTCGCAAGCCTCAGTCAAAAAAAATAGAATATGGTGGCAATATCGTCAGCGCCGCCCTCATCAATCTTTCTGATGATGGCTTTGGCGTAGGTCTTGCCTACGAGCGCGCCCTCGATAAAAGAGGAGTGATCAACTTCTATCTCCCCATCAATCTTTGCTTTTCATCTATCAGCGGCAACGAGGTTTATAATCCCACCACCGGCAGCTACGACTACAACATGCTGAAAAGGTCTATCTTCCAGATAATGCCGGGTGTTAAGTTCTATCCTACAGGCAACCAGGGTAAGGTTCGTTATGCAATAGCAGCTCAGGTAGCCTACTACACGGGTACTAAAGAAATGGAACAGTATCTTCCTTCGCCTACTATCGGGTCTTATTACACTATTGGTTCAGCACAGGTGCAGAAACTGGGTGTTATTGTAAATAATTCAGTGAATATGTTTCCAACCCAGCACGTTTTCATCGGCATCGATCTCGGTCTTGGTCTTACTTATATGAACAAGGAAGAAAACTTAATGACCAACAAAATGCAGGAACTCGGTACAGCGCAACTCGCCCAGTTCAACTTCCGCATAGGATATCGTTTTTAAAGTCGATCACCATACAAACAAAGCGTCTGCTGCCTCCGTACCGGGCGCTTTTATTTTCAAAATCCCCTCTTGAGAGGGGTGGCCAGTGTGTAGCCATTTGTGCGTTGGCGCCCTGGGTGTG
>CAMPKR010000245.1 GCA_946887345.1 uncultured Bacteroidota bacterium
AGCGATATTTTACCAATAACTTTGGTTACCTGAAAGGGATGTGGATCGACTCTGTGGCTGCCTATGGGAGTGAGTTGCATTATTATCCGTTTAAGACGGCCAGAGCCGACCGCGGCGGGATGAGCTTTTTTGATTGGCCATGGTATAATTGGGTGGGTAAGGAAGTGATCAAAAAACCGAACGGAGTGTTTGTATTTCCCAACCACTGGAATGATACCATTGTGATAAAACCATTATCGAACATAGGAGATAGCTGGATATTTCATCAGGATGGTAGCGGCAAATACTATAGTGCAGAAGTTACGTCTATAGATACTTTGACTGTTTTAGGTTTGGTTGATTCAGTTAAAACCATACTACTTACGGCCTATGAGAATGGTATTCCAATCACCTCCGATTCATTTAACAATGTTGAAGTAGTACTGAGTAAGAGCCATGGTTTTTATGCCGTAATGAGCTTGTACTTTTTCCCCTATCATGCTCCGGATACAAATTCGTTAGTTGAAGATTATTTTCTTTTAAATTCTTTGCAGCCAATCTTTACTTTTTGTTACCCGGATCCGATACCCGGACCTTATGGTGCAATGTTTAAACTCGTAGATTACAGGCACCCTTCTCCGACGGAAATATATGACTGGAATGTGGGAGATATCCATGAGTACTCTTCCTGTGAAGATTTTTCTACTATAAATGAGATGTCCTGCAATGAACCCAAATCTTACAGGTTAGACACAATAGTAGACAAAAGTGTAACGGATACGGGCGTATTGTATAAACGAAGAGGGTGGAGGGCTACACTTGACACGGTTATCGCAGGACAGCAGGTTTATACCATCTGGCCTAGCTCAGATAGTGTTTTCGTGCCTAATACGGGATCGGCCTTTTATATGGCAGATATGCCGGAAGAGAGTCCTTATTTTGAGGGTTACCTTTATTATTACTTTCCGGATGAGACTGCAAATTGCAATGGAGGCGGGACTTACTGTTCGTGGAATTATTTTCTGGGGATGACTTATTATCAAACCTATACCATATACCGGGATAGAATAGGCTTAATTCAGCATTTTAGTACTGGTGATTTTGTGAACAGAGAGGATGATCTGCTGTATTTTGTAAAAAGCAGCCTTTCATGCGGAAATTATCTATTTCCTGATACTGTTCATCCCGTTGTCGCTTCTGTAAAAAACATAAATGAGATAGCGCCGATAAGCATCTATCCTAACCCCGCGCGAGACGAACTAAGTATAAAAACTTCTTTATCTAACTACAAACTAGCAATTATCAATGCTATGGGGCAGGTAGTATATAACAAGAATGTGTGCAATAATGAACAGATAATAAATGTAGGCAGCCTGGCAAACGGAGTTTATCATTTGAAACTGGAAACTGCGGAACACGAGGTCATCAACCGGAAGATTGTCATTCAACACTAAGAAAAAAACGCAAGGCTTAGCCTTGCGTTTTTTTCTTAGCTAGTTTGCTTATGACGCGTGCTGACGGCGTTGAGCCGTGCAGACGCTATATTTTTTTGCTTAATCGTCTAACTTCAGCACCGCTAAGAATGCTTCCTGCGGTACATCTACGCTGCCTATCTGGCGCATACGCTTCTTACCTTCTTTCTGCTTTTCAAGCAGCTTACGTTTACGGCTGATGTCACCACCGTAACACTTGGCGGTAACGTCCTTACGCATGGCAGAGATGGTCTCACGGGCTACTATCTTAGCTCCAACGGCTGCCTGTATGGCGATCATGAATTGTTGGCGGGGCAGCAGCTCTTTCAGTTTAGCGCAAAGCTTGCGTCCAAAGTCTTGCGTGCGGCTGCGGTGAATGAGGGCGCTCAGGGCATCCACATTATCACCATTGAGCAGTATGTCCATCTTCACTATCTCGCTCTCGCGGTAATCGATAGGATGGTAGTCGAAAGAGGCATAACCACGCGTAGAGGACTTCAGTTTATCATAGAAATCGAACACTATTTCGGTCAGCGGCATTTCAAATATCAGCTCAACGCGGGTTGGAGTGAGGTAGTGTTGGTTAATGAGTATACCGCGCTTGCCGAGACAGAGGCTCATGATGTTGCCTATGTAGTCGGGCAGGGTGATTATCTGTGCACGGATGAATGGTTCTTCAATACGGTCGAGGTGTGTAGGGTTGGGCATTTCACTCGGGTTGTTCACCGTTATTGCTTTCTGCTTGTCGCGGGTCATGTAGGCCTTGAAGCTTACGTTGGGCACGGTAGTGATCACAGTTTGGTTGAACTCGCGTTCCAGGCGTTCCTGTATTATCTCCATGTGGAGCATACCCAGGAACCCGCAACGGAAACCAAAGCCAAGGGCCTGTGAAGTTTCCGGCTCAAAGCTGAGGGAGGCGTCGTTGAGCTGGAGCTTTTCCATGCAGTCGCGCAGTTCTTCAAAGTCATCGGTCTCCACGGGGAAGATACCGGCGAATACCATCGGCTTTACTTCCTCGAAGCCTTTTACCACCTCCTGTGTCGGGTTCACCACCGTAGTGATGGTATCACCCACCTTTACTTCTTTGGCATTCTTGATACCGGTAATGATATATCCCACGTCGCCGGCTGAAACGCTTTTCTGCGGAGCGAGTCCCAACTTCAATATACCCACTTCATCAGCGAAGTACTCGTTGTCAGTATGGTAGAATTTTACTTTCTCACCTTTCTTTATAGTTCCGTTCACAACGCGATAGTATGCGATGATGCCGCGGAATGAGTTAAATACACTATCAAATATCAGGGCCTGCAGGGGAGCATCCGGATTGCCCTTAGGTGCAGGTATCCGGTCAATGATCGCATCCATGATATCCTGTATGCCAATGCCCGATTTGCCGCTGGCGTGGATGATCTCTTCCGGCTTGCAGCCTATGAGGTCCACGATCTGGTCGGTCACTTCAGGTATCATAGCCCCTTCCATGTCTATTTTATTGATGACAGGGATGATCTCAAGGTCGTTATCTAAAGCCAGGTAGAGATTAGATATTGTTTGTGCCTGTATTCCCTGCGAGGCATCTACCAGGAGGAGGGCTCCTTCGCAGGCGGCCAGTGCACGCGATACTTCGTAAGAGAAGTCAACGTGGCCGGGAGTATCTATCAGGTTGAGTTTATATTTCTGGCCTTTGTGCTCATAGTCCATTTGGATGGCATGGCTCTTGATGGTAATGCCTTTCTCACGTTCCAGGTCCATATCATCCAGTACCTGTGCCTGCATGTCCCGGTCGGAGATCGTTTTAGTGAACTCGAGGAGACGGTCGGCCAGGGTAGATTTACCATGGTCAATATGTGCTATGATACAGAAATTGCGAATGTTTTGCATATATGCTTAAAAGACTGGCAAAGGTACGTTATAAATAGCTCAATTGCGTAGTTCTCAGTTGCTCAATTAGCATCCCATATCCAATATAAAACGTATTTGTGACAGGCTTTTTACACAACCTTCAGTCGCCAGGTCTCATGTATCCTTGGGGGCGTTGGAGAATGTATCAACATTTCCATCGAAAGTATCTTCAAAAGGTACCGGAGCGATCGTAAGGAAAAGTAGTTGGGTCCGGCAGTCTTATCTATTTCAAACCCGGCTTCGGTAAAGAATTCCTTTGCTTTGTTAAAATCGTCAAATTTCTTCTCTTCTACCTGCTCCTCAGCAATAAGCCTGCTGAACTCGTCATCAGCGCTTTGAGCAAATTTTGCCATTTCATTCTTTACATATACATCGGCGGTTATCCAGTAACCTCCGCGCTCTTTCAAAATATCGTGTATCGTCTTGCAAAGCCGTTTTTTTTCGTTTTCACCAAGATACATAAGCAGGCCTTCATTAATAATGGCGATAGGACCAGCATCGAATCTCTGAACGATCCGGTGGAACTCTTTCCCGTCCAGGGCGTTCATTGGCAGCAATTCCAGTTTGCTATTCTCTTTTGCTGTACCGTTCAGTTCTTTCAACAGTTTTTTCTTTGTTGTTATTATGTCTGGCAAGTCCGTATCTATATAGTGGAGGTTTTCCAGTTTGCCCGTCATTTCCAGTCCACGAAAGGAAAAGCCGGAAGATAATTCAAGTATATTCCGGATATCCAGTTTTTCAAGTATCCGATCGATGGTATTATACCTTTCTTCGAAA
>CAMPKR010000246.1 GCA_946887345.1 uncultured Bacteroidota bacterium
TAACAATACATAAATAGGAAAAAATGAAAAAAATAATAATTGCTGCCTTATTAGTGGTGGGAGCTAGCACTGTTTCCTTTGCTCAGATATCTAACAACACAACTAGTTCACAATCACAGGGACAGGGTTCATCCCAGGCTACAATACAGCAAAAAGCTCAAGCCGAAACTGATAAGTGGGTTCAGCTGCTTAATCTTACACCTCAGCAGAAAACTCAAATACATCAAGTAAATGTACGTGTTGAAATTGAGCTGGATCATATTCACCAGGCAGGTACAGCTGCCAGCCCACTGCGCAAAACAAGCCTGATGGATTATAAGAACGCAAGGTATCAGGCTATACTCACAGCCGCTCAGTACACTACTTATCTGGCTAATCAATAAACAAATCGTTCTCCATAATAAAAAGCTTCCGTTACGGAAGCTTTTTATTATGGAGAAAGTTTATATCTTGCAGTTGAAATTGCTTCAGTGCAATATTATTCTTTGTATTTTAGAACCAGTAAAATGAAAAAGACAATTTACTCGCTGTTTCTGATTTGCGGACTTCCTGTTATAGCCGGCGCACAATCAACTCAAAACAGGTCATCAACTACGGCAACTGTTAATGTTCAAATGCAAATTGCAGATTTTGCACCCGAGGAAAGAGCAAAAGCTGAAACCGAAAAGCTGAGCAGGAATCTTGGACTCGATTCTGATCAACAGAAAAAAATGCAGGAAATAAACCTCCAGACAGAAAGAGAACTGTTTAACATCAGGCAGGCCGGTCAAAACGCCAGTCCTGAACGAACGACTCTAATTTTAAGAAACCGGGATAGTCAATATAAAACCCTATTGACCTCTGACCAATATACAAGGTATGAGGAAATGAGTAAGGAAAAATAAAAAATCGCTATCCGGTACTTTGCTTATTGCACAGATTGCGATCTGAGATTGTTTCTGAAAATGCTGACAAGCCAGAGTATAAAGCCGAAGGCCCAGAGAATGCCAAGGTTTAAGAGTATGCCTTCGTACCCCTTATCGCGTAGTATCACTTTATGAACGCCATCAAGTGCCCAGTGTAGGGGAGATATCATTGACAACTTCTGCATCTCGGGTGATAGCAGTTCCACAGGCACCCATATCCCACCCATGGCCGAAAGAATTACAATTGATATTGCACCGAATGACAATGCCTGGTTGGTAGTTTTAAATACAGACCCGACAAAATATCCGTAAGAGGTAGCCGCGAACCCAATAGCCAGCGCCAAAGGCAGCAATGCAGTAGGATGTGCACCCAGGTATACCGAAGGCAGATTGATCAGCGGCATCGCCCAATAGCCAATACAGAACATTACAATGAACTGGGCAGTACACACCAGTGTATAAAAACAAATTTTACCTACCGATACCATTCTATGCGCGCCGGGTATTAGTAACACTCTGAGCGCACTGCGTTCCTCCCGTTCGCGGATAATATGACCGGCTATTGGAATAATGATAAAGAACATCCCGAATATGGCCCAGGCAGGTACATTGTGCTGCACCGAATTGATATGGCTCATATTGGTGTTGTGGGGATTTAGCTCTGCCTCCCGCACTCCTATACCTTTAAATAACCTGGCCATGTCAGCCGTGTCGGTTTCACTACTGCCCGTATCTCCGGAAAGTGCGCTTAGTTTAGATATGCGCTCCACCAGTATATGGCTACCGGAATAGGTTATATATTTATCAAGCGCCAGCTTTATGGAAGTACGGAACGTAGGTTTAGAAACAGGATCAAAATAAATTGCTACATCAAGTCCGCTTCTTGCATCTCTGGAAGGAAGTTTACCTCCGAGACCTAATTTTGCTGATACCTTGTTGGCCATAATATTGGCTGCGTTCATTATTTCCGCAGACGCGCCTTTCGGAACCACGATGCCAACTTTATAATGTCCACTGTTCAGCAAATCTTTCAGTTGCTCTTCAGTCACTGCTTTCCCATCAAGGCTGTCACGCAGTATAAAGTTCCTGCTGTTCTTCAGACCGTTTCTTATTTCCTCGGCCAGCTTTCCGCCGTCCTGGTCTACAAACAGTAATTCAAACTTCAGTTGCTGATAATCTTTAAAGGGAGCATCCTGAACCATTGCCATTACCATAATAAGTATACCGGGCATAATGAGCAGCATCATCAGCCCCCCTATGTCCCTGCGCAGCAGTATCCATTCTTTTATTATGGTAGCTAGTATCTTTTTCATTAGTCTCTCACCGAGTGTCCGGTGTAATGGAGAAATACATCTTCCAATCGTTTACAATCCGCCGTCTCATTTATCAATGTCATCGGCGCACCACTGGTAACAAATTTTCCTTCATCTATTATCACTACTTCATCGCACAGCTGCTCTGCTTCTTCCAGCAGGTGCGAAGTGTACAATATGGTTTTACCCTGCTTGCGATACTCTTGCAGAAATTCCAGGATCATCGCCCTCGACTGCACGTCCACCCCCGCTGTAGGTTCATCCAGGATCACCACTTCAGGCTGGTGCATCAGTGAAGCGATAATATTCGCCCGGCGTTTCATACCTCCGCTATACCTGTTCACCCGCTTGTCTGCATGTTTATCCAGCCCAAGCCTGTCCAGCAGGTTGCCTGCGCGTTCTTTTATTTGCTTGTCGGCTATGCCATACAGTCTTCCTATATAGTAAAAGTTCTCCCAGGCAGTAAGGTTGGAGAACAAAGCTATTTGCTGGGGTACCACACCTAGTATTTTCTGTATTGCCAGGGTGTGCTTTGTGCAGTCCGTTTCATGTATAGTTGCATAGCCGCTATCAGGTGCAACTAATCCGCAAAGAATATTGATACAGGTTGTCTTTCCGGCGCCGTTGGGTCCCAGCAGGCCTACTATCTGGTTTTTCTCCACCCGCAGCGAGAGCCCGTCAAGTGCAGGAACAAAAGCGCCTTTATATGTTTTATGTAATTCGTTTATCTCTATGGCCGAGGGCATGCACTGCTATTTATTGTACCCCAGGTCGCTTATCAGGGCCTGTGGTAATTTCGGTAATAAGTGACGTGGCAAAAGGAAGGATGTCAGTTCAGCTAGTTCCTTAAATATATAGTGGCTGTCAGCCGCTGCACGCAGATACTCGGCGCCGCTGCTTCCGCCCGTTCCTACACGCTTGCCGATGGTGCGCTGCACCATGTGTATATGCCTGTGTCGCCACATGGAGAGTTGTTCGTCTATCTCCAATAGCGTGCTTAGCAGTTCATACGGCAGATGGAGCAGGGGGTGGTCGCGGTAAAGCATAATAAACAAGGCATTCCTGTTGGCATCCGGGCTAAACCTTCTTTCTTTCGGGTACTCTTCGCCTTCGGTAAATAGTAGGTCAAATAGTTTCAGGTTTGCTTTCTCCGGTTCTGAAAGGCTGCCTTCATAAGCTTTCCTGTAAGATGTCCAGAATTCGCTGTCTTCCGTTAAATCGTTCCAGTAAGACTGGTTCTTGATAAATGGCATTCGCTCCAGCCACTTATTGATAAGTACGATCAGCGATTCCTGCGACTCCGCCTCTTTAATGCGGTTCACATCAGCAGGTGTCAGTTGGCTAAGGTAGTAGCCTTTCCCATGCCTGCTTTCAAATGTCAGACCCAGTGCGGCCTCTATCATTTTAAACTGTGTACTCTGGAAGCCGGAAGCCGGTCTCAGCAGGTCGCGAAAATCAAGGAAGTCCAGTGGGGTCATAGTCTCCAGTATAGCCATCTGGCTTACTGCTACTTCCAGTATACGGCACACTCTTTTCAGCCTGTGTACAGAATTATAGGTGTCAGGATCATTCTCATGAATGTTCTCCTGTTTAAATATATCGCGAACTATGTTCAGCTCATGCAGTATCTGTTTAAACCAAAGCTCATAAGCCTGGTGTATAATGATGAAGAGCATCTCGTCGTCGGCTCTTATGCCTTCCTTGCTGCTCTCAGGTATTTGTGCATTCAGTATTTTATCGAGTTGGAGGTACTCACTGTAATAAACCGGTTCACGTTCCTTCTTGTTCATGGGCGAAAATTAGTAAATGTAATCGGCAAGGGGAAATCGGGCTGACATATATCATTATTTAGCCGATCCGGAAAAGCCGCATAAATACTGGAAAATCAATGGTTTTTGTCTCGTTAAT
>CAMPKR010000247.1 GCA_946887345.1 uncultured Bacteroidota bacterium
GAACATCTCCGTTTTTGAAAGTTGTACCAGCCATTCGCCGTTTTCCTTTACCAGGTAAATGGTTTGTTCTTCAGGTATCAGGGTAGAAGTGTAGGTCACTGTTGCATTGTCGCCTTCTACCAGCGCGTCCTTTATGTCCACAGTAATTTTCTGCGCTTCTTTGCGGGCCGAATCAGTGAGCGCTTTTTCATTCAGCGCCCTGAATATCTTCAACAGGTTGATTGTCTCTTTGGTAGAATACTGCTCGGCAGATTCATAGTCAAGATGAAGGAAATCTGTCAGCCATTTTTCTGCCACCTTTTCCGGTCCGCCGGAATTGCAGGACGCCAGGACCAAGGAAAAAGCGGTAAGAGCTATAATAGATATTTTTCTCATAATCTAGATATGTGCGGTAAAGTTATTACTTAAAGGTCATTTGCCAAATGAGAGAGGTCTTCCCTTCATATAGCGCATCAAGGGGCACGTAGGCATAGCCATTATTCAGCCTTGCCCCAATAAAGTTGTTGTCGACCTTTACCGTGTTCATTACTTTATATATGAATTCGGCGCAATAAAGCCTGTCCTCACCCAGGGTGAAGTCATTGTCGTAGGGCCTGGGATTTTTGCGCAGTTCAGTTATCAGCTCTTTTTGTTTTTGAAGTTCAGCTTTGCTGAGCTCATAGCGCATTATGGCCCCCGCATTGTTATGTTTCGGTGATAGAAATACCTGGGCCGAATCGCGATGAAGGCCCTGTGTTTGGTCGCCGCCTATAAAATGGTATACAAAAGGATAGCCATTTTCTACCTGCACAAGGCCGCAATGTGAATAGTTTTGGTCGTTATTATTGGTCCGGCTGATCATAAAACTGGCGATATCCCGGCCGCGGCGCAGCACCAGGTCACCCTGTTTCATCATACTCACCACTGAATCGAGCGAAGGGCCGGTGATGGGGGATCTATTGGTAATATATTGATCTTTTGAGGCAATCCGGTTGATACCGCCAAGAATCACCAGCAAAATCAGGGCTCCGCCCCTGCCCAGTACGAGTTTCCATTTTATGACCTTCACCATGGGCTGCAAAAGTACGAACGCTTTATTGCAAAGTGCAACTGGCTCTTATATGCCGATTTAGGCTTAATTTTATAGTCCTCTTAAATGGTTTTGATGAAGAATATTGCAGCGTTTTGTTTTTTGATGTTTCTATTGAACCCTGTTTTTGCTCAAAAGGCGAAATTATCCCCTCAAACAAGGCAGTATCTCCTGCATTCAAAGAATGTTGGTGGCGATAATGTGCTCCCTTCGTATATATATAAGACGGGGCCGGATAATACCCTATATATCGGCGCACTTATAAAAGCAGGTAGCGTGCAGGAGCCTCAGCTCCAGGGTCTTGGAATTAAGATAGGAACTAAAGCGGGAGACATCTGGACCCTCCAGGTGCCGGTAGCGGCGGTCGAAGCATTTACGAATGTAGCAGGTATAGAATATATAGAACTGGATCAGCCTGTTTTTCCAAACCTTGATACAGCACGCGTGCTAACAAGGGTCGACTCGGTGCACGCGGGCATCAATCTTCCTATGCCTTACACAGGAAAGGATGTGGTAGTTGGTATCATTGATGCAGGTTTTGACTATTCGCAGGTGGCTTGTTTTGATACCAGCGGAACTATCTTTCGTCTGAAAAAGGTGTGGGAGCAGAAAAAGCCGGGCATACCACCGTCTCAATATTTCTATGGTAATGAATTGTCTACCAGTACTTCCATGTTCAGTGCCAAAACTGATGCCTTCGGTTTTTCGCACGGGGCGCATGTTGCAGGTATTGCAGGAGGGTCGGGCTTTGGCAGCGATAATACGCAAACACGCTTCAGGGGTATGGCTTACGAAAGTGACCTCGTGTTCGTGGGTATTACTCCCCCGCAGGATGAATGGATGAATACAGGCTTATCTGATGTAGTAGATGCGTTGAGCTATATTTTCTCCTATGCAACTATTAATGGCAAACCTGCTGTAGCTAACCTTAGTTGGGGTTGCTCGGTTGGTCCGCACGATGGTACGTCTTTGTTTAGCCAGGCTTGTGATAACCTGACAGGCCCGGGGAAGATATTTGTTTGTTCGGGAGGAAATAATGGCACCAATAATATTCACCTGACCAAGACCTTTACTGCTACGGATACCGTTGTGAATACAGTGCTTAACCTGCCTGATGTGCAGGGGCAAAAAAGGGCCTGGATAGATGCCTGGGGAGATAGTGCTTCATCTTTCTGCCTTCAGGCGAGCCTGACAAATGGTTCTACTATACTAACAACGATTGGTTCTTATTGCTCTAACGATACCAACAATGCCATTTATGATCTATACCTGATCGGCCAGAACAACGATACCTGTTTCATAACGATCACAACCGATTCGGCAACCTTCAATGGCAAGCCGCGTATCTTCCTGGATGTATATAACAAAACCAACGACCAGTTCCTGATCACACTTCGCAGCACAGGTAGTAAAGTACATATGTGGACCGGCTATGTGAAGAATAAAACGGGATACTATGGCAGCTTCCTGACTAGTCCCAATTTCCTGCCTACGCTTCCGGGAAATACAATGAGTACCATAAGCGACATTTCATCTACAAAATCTGCTATAGCGGTAGCTGCCTATGCATCTAATACAGCTTATACCAATATCCTCGGCAACAATGTAAGCTATACCTGGTATGTAAATGAAGGAAACATTGCACCTTTCTCCAGCTTTGGTCCCACAGCTGATGGTCGTGTAAAGCCGGACATCAGTGCGCCCGGCCTGGTGATTGGCTCGGCCGTAAACAGCTACGATACGACATATGCTCTTACCACAGGTACGGGATATCCCAGTGTTGTCACTTCTTATTACAAGCAGCAGAACAACCGAACCTATCAGTATGCAATGCTTATGGGTACCTCGATGTCGGCCCCGGTTGCAGCCGGTATCGTTGCTTTAATGTTGCAGGTGAGCGATACACTGACCCCTGACGGCGTAAAGAGCATACTGAAGCAAACTGCCATAAAGGACAATTTCACAGGTAGCATTCCGTCCTCGGGCAGCAACACCTGGGGACATGGTAAGATCAATGCATACAGGGCAATACTTGAAGTACTGCCTGTTGTGGGAGTTGAGGTTGTTGCTACTACAGGAGAACAATTGCCCTGCATTTTATATCCTAATCCCAACAAAGGACAATACAACATTGACTATAATGCCGAAAAGGACGATCATTTGCAGTTAGAGGTATACAATGTTTCAGGCAGCGCAGTACTCAGCCGCAACTGGATGGTAAAAGCCGGTACCAATACTACTTCCGTAGATCTGCAAAGTATGCCTCCGGGTATATATTTCAGCAAAATCAGCTCCGGCAAAGGTTCGGTTGTCATAAAAATGAACAAAGAATAATCTTATTGTAAAATATGTTGAGTAAAGCCCGCGCAAGCGGGCTTTTATAATTAACGGCAGCATATCATTCAGTACTTTTGCATTCTATTTAAGAAGAATGGCATACAAGTCCTTAAGGGAATTCATAAACAAGCTGGACGCGGCAGGAGAACTGGTTCGCATCAAGGCCTTCGTTGACCCGGTATTAGAGATAGCAGAAATAACAGACAGGGTTTCTAAAACACCTGACAGAAATAAAGCACTCTTGTTTGAGAATACAGGAACAGATTTTCCCCTGCTCATCAACTCTATGGGCAGCGAGCGCCGTATGTGCATGGCGCTGGGTGTAAACGACCTGGACCAGGTGGCGAGAGATATTGAAGAACTCTTCAAAAAAATAACCGGCCCGAAAAATGGCTTGCTCGATAAACTGGCCATGCTGCCCCAGCTGAGTAAGTTCGCCTCGTGGATGCCCAGGGTGGTAAGCGGTCGTGGCGCCTGCCAGGAAGTAGTAATGGACAAGCCTGACCTTGATAAATTGCCTATACTGAAGTGTTGGCCGAAAGATGGCGGTCGTTTTGTTACCCTGCCTGCCATACATACAAAAGACCCCAATAGTGGAATCCGCAATATAGGCATGTACCGCATGCAGGTGTTTGAGCCCGATATGACGGCGCTGCACTGGCATAAGCATAAAGTGTCTGCACGTCATTTTAATGAATATAAAAAGCTGGGTATTAAGC
>CAMPKR010000248.1 GCA_946887345.1 uncultured Bacteroidota bacterium
ACCATGATCTTCTTGATTCAAAAAGATTGACATGATATTAGATCATGTCAATTATTAAGATCAAGTGAATCGTGGTTCAAAATTACCATCCACTCGCAAGTACATCGGCAATGTGCATAGTTTTTATATCAAGCCTGTTTTTCTCTATGTAGCCTTGCAGGTGCATCAGGCAACTGCTATCTGTAGATATTATGTAATCAGCGCCGCTATCCATGGCGCTTTTTACTTTGGTATAGGCCATTCCGCTCGATATAGGTTCAAACTTCACCGCAAACGTTCCGCCAAAACCGCAACAGGTTTCTGCTTCTTTCATTTCCATCAGTTCCAGCCCTTTTACGTTATTCAGCAACCTCCTCGGACCTTCCTTTATACCACACTCGCGCAGCGCACCACAGGCATCATGATAAGTAGGCTTACCTTGCAACTCTGCACCGGGGAAATCTGCTTTCAATACCTCCGTAATAAACTCCGATAGCTCATACACCCTTCCCTTTACCTCGTTGCATGAATTATGTTCAGCACTGTTCTCAAACATCTTCGTGAAATAGTTCCTTACATATCCTGCACACGATCCCCCGGGGCTAACTATATATCCTTCACCCTTAAAGTCTTTCAGAAATTTTCGGCCTACAGCCTTTGCTTCTTCTTTGTATCCCGCATTATAAGCAGGCTGTCCGCAGCAGGTCTGGTCAGTATTATATTGTATATCGCAACCCAGCTTTTCCAATACCTTCACCATGTTCATTCCCGTTTGCGGGAAGAGCTGGTCTACAAAGCATGGTATGAAGAGCTGTACTTTCATTATCGGTTGTTACGTACTTGTTGTATCATTTTTAGTGCACTGATCGCAGCCTCTTCACCTTTATGTCCGTGCGCTCCGCCCAGGCGTTCCCAGGCCTGCTCTTCGCTGTCAAGAGTGAGTATACCATATATCACAGGCATGTGCTGCGTCAGGTTCAGCTGCGTAATGCCCTCGGTCACTGCCTTGCACACATAGTCGAAGTGGGGGGTACCACCTCTTATCACAGCCCCCAGCGCTATGATAGCATGAGGGTAGATAGAAAACGCATTCCGCTGCTTCTCCGTTATCAGTCTGCAGCCAAACGGCACCTCAAAACATCCCGGCACCAGTACTTCTTCCACTATATCCGCCTTAAACTCGCTGCAAACTCTCTTCACGCCATTAAGCAGCTCGCCTATTATTTTATCATTCCATTCTGTATACACTACCGCAATGTTCGCAGGCTTCATTTCCCTCAACGATTCTAAATTCAGTAAGCTGCTGCTGTTTGTTAGTTGTGCCATATGCTCTAAAGTAAAACTCCCATTCTCTCCATAAAGGTAAAAAGGGGCGTTGAAAATGCTAAAGTATTATTAGTTCAGTTCACCGAGTCTGGCAAGCATCATTTCTATCTTGCCCGCTTCCTGGCTTTTAGGATATTCATCCAGAACTTTTTTATAAAGTTTCTTTGCTTCTTCAGTTTTGCCAAGCTTTTCATAAGCCACACCTGCGCGGTATAGGTATATCGGGGCGTGCAGTTCGTCGTCTTCTTTAGCAGAAGCTTTTTCGTAGTATTCTATCGCTTCCTTGGTCTTGCCGGCACCCATATGGGCATCACCCAGTGCACCATAGGCTGTGTAAGCTACCAGTGTGCCCTTACCATTAAAGTCTTCCAGGTACTTAATAGCATTTTTATAATCACCTTTACGCAGGTAAGTAACTCCGGCAAAGTAGTTGCCCATATTACCGGCATCAGTACCGCCATATTTCTTGATCACCTTCAGGTAGCCTGCGTGTGAGCCGTCACCGTTCAGTGCCCTGTCCAGCGAGTCCATCTGGAAATACTTGTTGGCAAAGTACATCATAGCAGAAGCCTTGTCGTTACGTGGCTCCAGGTACATCTTGGTATAGCCAAAATAGCCTGCTACTATCGCTATCACCACTATTATGGCAGCGTTGATGCGCTTTTTGTTCTTTTCATAACCTACCTGGATATTTTCCAGCAGTTCCCTTCCTTCGGGGGTTATTTCTGCTGTTTCCTCTGCTACGGGTTTGCTTCTTACTTTATTAGCCATATTGTTTAAAATTCTTATCCGTCAACGCCTTTCGCGTTTCAGGCTGCAATTATAATGTATTATCTGTAATTAACCGAGAATCAAGCCCTAAAAGAACTCACAAGCTGTGTAAACCCTAATAGCCCGGTAAATCCCTTAATCCCCTCAAATTCCGGTTCAGAATTAGTCCGTTATATAAGGATAATCATCCTGTACATACACATCGCCATACAGCTCGCTGTCATCCGGCCAGGGACTGTCCTCGGCAAACTGCACCGATTCTTCTACCTGCGCCTTCACACGGTCGTTGATCACCACTATTTCGTCCTCGGTAGCCCATTTATTGTCCAGTATAGTCTTCAGTACCTGGTTTATCGGGTCTTTCTCGCGGTATTCTTCCAGTTCTTCCTTAGTACGGTATTTAGCCGGATCACTCATAGAGTGGCCGCGGTAGCGGTAGGTCTTTATTTCCAGGAAGGTCGGTCCACCCTTTTCACGGGCGCGGCGCACTGCCCTTTCTATGGCCTTGTGCACTTCATCGCAGATCATACCATCCACGCAGTCGCCGGGCATATTGTAGGCATCAGCCAGCGGGTATATGTCCTGCGCCTTGGCCGTGCGCTGCACCGAGGTACCCATAGCGTAGTAGTTGTTCTCGCAGATGAAGACCACCGGCAGTTGCCACAGCACCGCCATATTGAAGGTCTCGTGCAGCATACCCTGGCGGGCAGCGCCATCACCAAAGAAGCAGATCGTAGCCCTGTCATTGCCATGGTACTGGTCTGCGAATGCAATTCCTGCGCCCAGGCCTATCTGGCCACCCACTATACCATGTCCGCCGAAAAATTTCTTTTCCTTGCTGAAGAAGTGCATACTACCGCCTTTGCCCTTAGAGCAGCCCGTTGCCTTGCCATACATTTCTGCCATACACTCGTTCGGACTGATCCCCTTAGCTATCGCCAGGGCGTGGTCGCGGTAGGCAGTTATCACGTTGTCATCGTCCTTTATGGCCGTCATCATGCCCGCTGCTACTGCCTCCTGGCCTATGTACAGGTGGCAAAAACCGCGTATCTTCTGCATGCCGTACAGCTGACCGGTCTTTTCTTCAAAGCGGCGGAGCAGCAGCATCAGCTCATACCAGTATAAATATGTCTCTTTACCGAAGGGAGATTGCACTGTTTGTCTAAATTTGTGGCGAAAATATAAAAACTTTCCCGTCTTCTCAGGGCTTGAACACTATAAAAAAAATAACATTAGTGCAGTTCCGCAACTATAGTTCGGCCTCTTTTGGCTTTGCTGAGCCCGTTACCTGTATCACCGGCCCCAACGGCAGCGGAAAGACCAATCTGCTCGATGCGGTCTACTACCTCTGCTACACCAAAAGCTATTTCTCCGCCTACCAGCAGAACTCCGTCCAGCAGGGTATGGACGGTTTTCGCCTAGAGGGCACTTTCGACCACGAAGGCCACGACGAGGTAGTTGTGGCCAAATGGAAACAGGGCAAAAAAGAACTCTCCGCCGATGGGGTAGAGTACGAGAAGCTCACCGACCACATAGGCCGCTACGCTGCCGTAATGATAGCCCCTGACGATATGGAGCTGATCAACGAGGGCTCAGAGCTGCGCCGCAAATGGGTTGACTCTATCCTCAGCCAGACCGACAAGGAATACCTGGAGCGGCTCATGCGTTACCAGAAGGTGCTCCTCCAGCGAAATGCCTGGCTCAAGCTCAACTACCTAAATCCTCCCTTCAACAGTCCCGAACTGGAGTACTATAATTCCCAGCTCTCTTCTGATGGGGCTTATATACACCAGCGGAGGCAGATCTTCATTGCGGGCTTCACTCCGCTGCTGGAAGACTACTATCAGAAACTCTCCGGTGGCAAGGAGCAGGTAGGCCTCGTGTATGAGTCAGCACTCAGCGAACGACCCATGTCCGTACTGCTGGAGCAGAGTTTCCAGAACGACCTGCGCCTGCAGCGTACCTCCCGGGGCATACACAAAGACGACTGGGCCTTCCTGCTGAACGCCACGGCCATCAAGCAGTTCGGCTCACAGGGACAGAAGAAG
>CAMPKR010000249.1 GCA_946887345.1 uncultured Bacteroidota bacterium
GGCGCAAATAAGGGCTGATTCCGCTGAGCGTATTTAACCCGGCAAACTCCATATGTTACTAAGGATTTTGCCCTTCTGCTATATAGACGAATCTGATAGCCAAAATGTTAGGAAGGGGACGGATATTTTATAGAATATATAGGATATTATAGCGATTGGAAAAAAGAAAGCCGGTAGAAACCGGCCTCCAAAATCTAGAATTGATTACCCATTACAAATTCTTGAACCTATATCGTTATTGCAGGCGGTCGGGCCTGCTTACGATTAATAAGACGAAGCTTTAGCAAAAAGCGTTGGGGAGTAATACATTTTTATTTTTAGTGTATCAATATGCGGCTTGCTTTTGAGTCCATTTCCCGTAAATTTGCCCGCGTTAAAAGGGCTGAGAGGGCATTCCCCTGTCAACCTATCAACTTTTCAACTTATCAACTTACAGCATGTCAGTTTTAGTAAATAAGAACTCCAAGGTAATAGTACAGGGCTTCACCGGTACGGAAGGTACATTCCACGCCAGCCAGATGATAGAATTTGGTACCAATGTGGTGGGTGGTGTTACGCCGGGCAAAGGCGGCCAGACCCACCTGGAAAAGCCAGTTTTCAATACAGTGCAGGAAGCAGTAAAGTCTACCGGCGCTGATGTATCTATCATCTTTGTTCCACCTGCATTCGCCGCCGATTCTATAATGGAAGCTGCTGACGCGGGTATAAAAGTGATTATCTGTATTACGGAGGGTATACCTGTACAAGACATGGTAAAGGCCCGCGAGTATATAAAAGGAAAAGATTGCCGCCTGATAGGTCCTAACTGTCCCGGTGTTATTACAGCGGGTGAGGCTAAGGTGGGCATCATGCCGGGCTTTATCTTTAAGCAAGGCCGCATAGGTATCGTATCTAAGTCAGGTACGCTTACTTACGAGGCTGCTGACCAGGTAGTGAAAGCAGGCATGGGTATCTCTACCGCTATAGGTATAGGTGGCGACCCGATCATTGGTACTACTACCAAGGAAGCTGTGGAACTGCTGATGAATGATCCTGAAACTGATGGTATAGTAATGATAGGTGAGATAGGTGGTAACATGGAAGCTGAGGCCGCAAAATGGCTGAAAGAAAACATGCGCAAGCCTGTAGTGGGCTTCATAGCTGGACAGACTGCTCCTCCGGGTCGCCGTATGGGTCACGCCGGTGCTATCATAGGTGGTGCTGATGATACAGCTGCTGCTAAAATGAAAATAATGGGTGAGTGTGGTATTCACGTAGTGGAAAGCCCTGCCAACATAGGTAAGACTATGGCTTCTGTGCTGCAGAAGGAGATGGCATAAGTCGTTCTGAACCACGATTCTCTTGATTTGGAAGATTCACTTGATTCATATAAAAGCTCCTCATTGAGGAGCTTTTCTTTTGGGGTTACGTGTTGAAGAGGATGGGGCGGCGGCGCATTAGTTCGTTGGCTACTTTGTGCGCATCGGCATCGTTAGTCGCCTGCAGGTGTTTCACGATGTTCTTATAGCTTTCGTCATCCCTGTTCTGGCTGAGCTTAAAGATGGCAAAGGTATCGGTCACTTCCATTTCAAAGCCTACGATTGCCTTCACCATGTGTGATACATAACCATCAGGTAAATGCTCAACGAATAGCGGCTGCTCCTGTCCCGACTCATATTTATTCATCAGGTCTCTTACTGCATTTACGGTGCCTGCTTCATCCAGCCATTTTACTGTTCCTCTTACATGCACTGTCTGGTAGTTCCAGGTTGCGCCCATTTTTTCCGTGTACCAGCTGGAACTCACGTAGCAGTGCGCACCCTGGAAGAGCACTAAAACCTCGGGGTTCTGCTCTATGGCCAGGTGATGATCGGTCTTGCGCATAATATGGGCGCGGAGCAAGATCTTACCCTCGCGCTCTTCAATCAGAACGGGTACTTGTGTAGCCACAGGCCTGCTGTTGGCCGAGGCAATAAGGGTAACAAAAGGGTGCGCTTTCATAAAAGCTAAAATTTCGGCGCTGTCCTTTTCGGTGAATTCAGGCATTTTATACATAAGCGCAAGATAAGCAGAACCACGATTTTCATGATTATTATCGATTACCGTGTTTCAGTGCCGCGGAAATCCTTTAAATCATGTAAATCGTGGTTCAAACTTTATATTTGCGCCATGGTTTACAAGGTTATAGGCTTAATGTCGGGTAGTTCACTCGATGGACTGGATATAGTTTTTGCTCAGCTGGATGAAGTAAGGGGTAAATGGAGCTACGAGATAAAGTGCGCAGACTGTGTGCCGTATAGTGAAGATTGGACGCGTGACCTTGCCGATGCAAAAGAGAAGAGTGTGCCGGAGTTCCTGAAGCTGAACACCGCCTATGGCAGGTACATTGGTGAACAGGTGAATCAATTTATAGAGCGGAACAGCCTGCACCACCAGGTGCATTTTATAGCCTCGCACGGACATACTGTTTTCCATGAGCCGCACAACGGTACCAGCACCCAGATAGGTGATGGCGCAAGTATAGCTGCTGTAACAGGTCTGCCTGTTATCAGTGATCTGCGCTCGCTTGATGTAGCCTTGGGCGGACAAGGAGCGCCGATAGTTCCCATAGGTGATAAGCTGCTTTTTGGCGAGTATGACTATTGGTTGAACATTGGTGGCATCGCCAATATAACCGTATTAAAGAACGATAAGCCGGTTGCATTCGATATTTGTCCTGCCAATCAAATACTCAACGGCCTTGCAGAGAGAGAGGGAAAGACCATGGACGAGAACGGAGATATGGCGCGTGCCGGTGAAATACTTGTGGGAGCGTTCACCAAACTAAATGATGCCGCCTACTATGCGCAACCTGCACCAAAATCGCTGAGTAATGAACTGGCCCGGGATATCGCTTTCCCTGTACTTCTGGAATCTGAGCATAACAATGCTGATATGCTCCATACTATGGTGCTGCATATAGCAGGGCAGGTTGCAAAGGCTGTCTTCGAATATCCCTCTGCCAAACCTGAGCCTAAGCTACTGGTGACGGGTGGCGGCGCTTTCAATAAATTCCTGGTAGAAAAAATACAGGACGCCCTGATGCCTCAGCATATAAGTGTAGAAGTGCCTGATGCAACGGTGGTGCAATATAAAGAAGCATTGGTAATGGCCCTGGTAGGTGCACTGCGCTGGAGGGAAGAAACTAACGTGATGAGTTCTGTAACCGGTGCCGGCCGTGATAGCATTGGCGGTGCGCTATGGATGGGACATAGCTATAATGGGGAATAGAGCTTAGTTTAAAGGCTCATCCTCCTCTTCACTTACTTTCAGCACTTCGTTCCGCTTTATCCTTTTTTCATCAAAATCGACGCGCACTTTTTCACCCTTATAGACAATTACTTTCTTGCTGTCTTCTGTACCTGTTTTATAAGTAGTGGCAAATTCATACCTGCCTTCGGCAAGGTCTATTTTGTAAGTTCCATAGGCGTCGGTGGTAACAGATGTACGCGGGCAGCCATGTTCAGTGTTGATCTTTAGTTTTAGTCCTGCAGCCGGTTCGCCGTTTTTATTAATGATACGGCCTTCTACAATAGCACGTTTGCCATGCTTTTGGCAATCGGGCTCGCATTGAGCGCCGGCTGAGAAGCTAAAGAGACAGAGTATGAATGCAAATATGCGCACGGTGGCCTTTTAATTCTAGCAATAAAGTTAGTGCATTACTTGCTTCTGAGAACTGTGCTGTCAACATGAACGGAGTCTATGTAAACAACTTCAGAGTTCTGCATATTCATGTCTAACTTAAAGAACATAATATTGACTTTCTGAGTATCTCGGGAAAGGGTTATATCAACGAATAATACAGTCTCCTTGCCGGGAGATACCGGTATATTGTGAATGGAGGCTTTCTTTTCGCCACTTCGGTTTACTTCTACTTCAAAGACGCCGGCAGACAGTATAGGAAAGTTAAATTCTCCTTTCTTGTCGGTTAATGTTTCTGCCACTTTTGAGCCTTTTTGAAATAATTCAACCCTGGCATTGCTTATTGGTCCGTGATTGTTATTAAGTACGCTTCCGGTAAGGGAACCAAAGGTTTTTTC
This sequence comes from uncultured Bacteroidota bacterium, assembly GCA_946887345.1. Next base: position 4,059 of record CAMPKR010000249.1, read on the forward strand.
ATTGCCATAATTCAACCGGCCTATGGCATTTAATTTGCCTAAGATGCTAAGAA
>CAMPKR010000250.1 GCA_946887345.1 uncultured Bacteroidota bacterium
GTAATGTATCAGGCAAGAGGTTTGTGGCGGTGATTGCCCTGGTCCATCTTGTCTTTTTCTTACTGGCGTGCTACTATAGACGGATATTTATGGGTGATTCGTTTGAATATATTTACGAAGCGGTAAATATTAAGGACGCTCTCTTCTTTTACTCCGGGAACCCGGCCATGCCCATTGAGGCCGAATATATGACGCAAAGGCAGCCTCTCTACCCTATGTTCCTGCTCTCAGTCTACTTTTTCAGTATCAATAACTGGGTGGTGCTGGTGCTCCAGAACCTGCTCTCGATATTTAATATTTGGTATGCGAGGAAGAGCCTGTTTATATTGGGTTACAAGGAAAAGTATGACAAATGGCTGCTACTGCTGGTGGTGGCCTATCCTATCCAGTTCATTTATGCCAATACGATAGCCCCGGAAATACTGCTGCAGACCTTTGTGCTGATCTACATAAGGCAAATGATACTGATGAGCCTGCATAAGAAATGGAGTCATGCGGCATGGGCGAGTGTAGCACTGATTGCGGGGGTGTTTGTGAAACCCGTGCTTTATCCGTTTGTGGCAGTGCACCTGGTGATGCTGATACTGTGGGCGGTACGAAACAAAGTGAATCTGCTGAGGGGGATAGGTATAGGAGTGCTACCGCTGGTAGCAGTGGTGATGTATAACAGCTGGAACCTGGAAAGGACGGGGAAGTTTCATTTCTCCAGCAACCAGGGATTTAATGCTATCTTTTATTACTACAAGTACCTGGCGGAGAAAGAAGGAGCGGAAAAGGCCCGGACATTTCTGAACACGGAGCGGGCGAAAATGGCTGCGATGCCGAAATTTAAAGACCGCTACGATTATGCGAATGAACGGGGTACGCAATTACTGAAGGAGAACTTCGGGCCGTATATGGCGGTACACCTGAAGCATAGTGCCAGGCTGCTGATAGAACCCGGGAAGGGGCAGATAGATCTTTTTACGGGGAAACTTACTTATGGAAACCTCTACCAGGAACGAACCGAGGGTTTCTATGCAAGGATGAAAAGAGAAGGAATTGGCGGACTGCCGGGTTATGTCAAGGAAAATCCTTCGTTCTTTATTGCGATGGTAGTGCTGCTGTTCAATATTATAAGACTAGTAGGGATGGTGATGTTTTTTTGTAGCAGGACGGTGCTTTTGCCAGTGAGATTGTTCCTGCTGCTGATGACAGGATACTTTGTAATGACAACGGGACCGATTGCCAATACACATTACTTCTTACCGATTTCGCTTACGGCGATAGGGTGTGCGGTTATTGGTATTATGGATTGGCGCGATAGGGTTAGGAATACTAAATTAGAGGCCTGATGCTTCAGAACAGAAATATAGCATTTATAGTTTCGGCAATACTGCTGTGTGTGGCAGTGTACGGGGTGTACCCGTTCTACCAATATTATGTGGATCCTGATGCTACGGCTTACCTGACTATCATTAAGAGATACGTTGCCGGCGACTACGAGAAAGCCATAAATGGCTACTGGAGCCCGTGGAGCTGCTGGCTGGTGGCGGGATGGGTGAAATTGACAGGCTGGGGATTGATGGCTGCCTCTGTGGCGGTGAATACGGCAGGCGCAGTTTGTTTTTTATCTATCAGTCATTCTTTCTTCAAGTATTTTGATATTGAAAGCAAACTGGTGTGGCTATGCGAGTTGATTTTAGTTGTCTTCCTGGGCTATGCAGTTTACGGGCAGTTGTTTGATGACCTGTGGGAGTGTTTTTTCCTTTTGGCGATACTAAGGGTGATGTTGCGGGAAGATTTTGTAAGGAGCAGGTGGCTTTGGGCGCTGACGGGTGTACTAGGTGCGCTGGCGTACTTTGCCAAGGCTTATGCTTTCCCCTTCTTTATACTGAACATGATCGTATGCAGTCGTTTTGTGACAGCTGACAGGAAGCATGCGGTGTGGATGGCTGCTGTGAGTATAGTGGTGATGATGGTGTGCTCCTTCCCGTGGATGTATGCGCTACATCATAAGTATGGCGAGTGGATGACCGGCACGGCGGGGAAGCTGAACCTGAGCTGGTATACGGTGGGGCATCCTTACTGGAAAGAAGGCATAAGTCACCTTATTCCACCGGTGTATGCTGATAGTCCGTACTATTGGGAAGATCCCTATTTAGTAAACGGTGCCGCGCCGAATGCACTGAGCTCGTTCGCTATGCTGAAGATGCAACTGATGCGTATACCGTTCAACCTCTTTAAACTGATGAGAAGCATGAGTGAACTATCGGCCGTGTTCACCGTTTTATTTGGCGGGATGCTGTTGTTAGTTTTATCAGAATGGGCAAGAAGTTTTTTTCCGAAGAAGATGGGTGTGGTGGCTATATCATTCCTGATCTTTCCGCCTGGATATGTATTGATCAATTTTGAGGCGAGGTACCTGTGGTATATGTTACCACTGGGGATGGTACTTGGTGCATTGCTCTTGCAGAAAGTATTCAGCTATTTTACCGATTGCGGGTGGATAAGACCAGCAGCATATTTGTTTTTTGGGCTGAGCTTTATTTACTTCCCCGTGCTGGAGATGAAGAAAATGTATAAGGTGGGGGCGGAAGACTACCGCCTGGCTGAACACATGAAAAAGGAAGGCATTAAGGGATCATTTACGGTAGTGGCGGAAACGGGAGCCGAAGTTCAGGGAATAGAACGGGTAGCTTATTTCTCAGGGAATCCATTTTATGCTATACCTAAGGTTAACATCAGCCTTGATGAATTGCTGACTGAGATGGAACGGTACACGGTGAAATATTACATTCATTTTTACGATAAGGCCGAGGGTGCGACGTATCGGTTTACCGACGCCAACGGACGTGAAGTTCCGGAGGTATTGAGAGATGAGGCATATGGTATAAGGGTTTTCGGGCCACTGCATTAAGAATAGCTATTTATTTGACATATTTCCTTTCCGTTCCTTACCTTTGCCCGAAATTTCCAAAAAAATACTCCTTTAATATGGCGTCTAAGAAAATACAAGACCTCCTGGCCGACAAGGCGGAATACTATCTGAATCACACAGCTGTTATTGACAAATCATCTCTGCATCTGCCCTCAGGCAATGCAATAGATAATGTATGGACAAACAGCAACCGCAATATACAAACGCTACGCAGCATAGCAGCCCTGCAAAACCACGGACGTCTTGCAGGAACGGGTTATGTATCTATCCTACCTGTAGACCAAGGTATAGAGCACAGTGCTGGTGCTTCGTTTGCTCCTAACCCGATCTACTTCGATCCTGAAAATATTGTGAAGCTGGCCATGGAAGGCGGCTGTAACGCGGTTGCTTCTACTTATGGTGTGCTGGGTGCAGTTGCCCGTAAGTACGCTCATAAAATACCTTTCATCGTAAAGGTGAACCATAATGAGTTCATTTCTTATCCTGATAATTACGACCAGATCATGTTCGGCACCATCCGTGATGCATGGAACATGGGCGCTACAGCGATAGGCGCTACTATCTATTTCGGTTCCGCTGAAAGCAACCGCCAGATAGTAGAAATAGCCAAGGCTTTTGAATACGCTCACGAGTTGGGTATGGCAACAGTACTGTGGTGCTACCTGCGTAACAGCGCCTTTAAAGTAGATGGTGTTGACTACCACGCGGCGGCTGACCTTACTGCACAAGCTAACCACCTGGGTGTAACGCTGCAAGCGGATATCATCAAGCAAAAACTCCCTACCAACAATGGTGGATACAATGCTATCAAGGTTGGTAAGACGAGCAAGTTGGTTTACGAAAAGCTGACCACTGACCACCCGATCGATCTTTGCCGCTACCAGGTAGCTAACTGCTATATGGGCCGTGTGGGCCTGATCAACTCAGGTGGTGAAAGCAAGGGTGCTTCTGATATGGCTGAAGCGGTAATGACAGCGGTGGTGAACAAGCGCGCCGGTGGTATGGGCCTGATAAGCGGACGTAAGGCATTCCAAAAGCCAATGAATGAAGGTGTGGAACTGCTGCAAACAATACAGGATGTTTACCTGGACGATTCTATCACCATAGCTTAGTCCTGTTTATACAGAGTGCAAAGCCTCCGCGATTGCGGGGGCTTTTTTTTGTTGTTGTAG
>CAMPKR010000251.1 GCA_946887345.1 uncultured Bacteroidota bacterium
GTATGGTTCACCAGGCTCTGCTTCCATCGCGTAGTTTCCAACTTTGCTATCAGCGCATCATCAGTTGCACATCTTATATCTACGAGCGTCTCTTCAGGGTTCAGCAGGTCCTGCACGCGTCCCTCCACCATCTTCTTTCCTTTGTGTATGATCAGCATCCTGCTCGCCACCTGTTCTATTTCATAAAGCAGGTGCGATGATATCAGTATCGTCTTTCCATGATCACGGCTCAGCGATAGTATCAGCGAGCGCATCTCAGCAATCCCCTGCGGATCTAAACCATTAGTAGGCTCATCCAGTATCAGCAGCTTCGGACTATGGACCAGCGCAACGGCAATACCCAGCCTCTGCTTCATCCCCTGCGAGTAGGCTTTGAATTTATCCTTTTCTCTTCCCCGCAGTCCTACTACCTCCAGCACTTCATACAGTCTCGCATCTTTTATCTGCTTATTGCTCAGCGCAGCAAATATCTTCAGGTTATCCCACCCTGATAAATATCCATACATATCAGGCCGCTCTATAATGGCGCCTATACTGGATAAAAGATGCCGGCTGCCATTGTTGAATTTTTGTCCTTCTATCAGTATCTCACCGCTATCAGGATAGATGAGGCCCAGCAGCATACGCATGGTAGTACTCTTGCCCGCACCGTTCTCTCCCAGGAACCCATATACATCGCCAGGATGGATGGAGAAAGACAGATCGTCTACAGCCTTGAAGCTCTTGAATGTTTTAGAAAGGTTTCGTGTTTCTATTATCGACACGCGCAGTAATTGATGCTGCAAGTTACGTATTCACCACACACGAAATCCGTCAACCGGAACCAAAGCACATTAAAAAAGGTTAAAACTCTACCGGAGTGAAGTCGTAGATTATCATGCGGTCCCCTCCCCTCCTGGCAGGGAGGGGACAGACTTTGCAGCTTGTCTGCAAAGTCAGGGGAGGGAAACACAGCGACCAAGCCGCTCGCCCAAAACATTCCCCCTCCGGGGGCTAGCGGGTTTATATCGCAACCGCCTCTTTACTATACTTATTCCTGTAAGCAATCGGTGAGAGACCCGTGATCTTTTTAAAAGTTGTCCTGAATGCTTTTATATCCGAATAGCCGAGCTCATACATCACTTCATTTACATTTTTGCGGCTGGCTTCCAGTTCCTTTTTGGCAGCTTCTACTTTCACTCTCTGTATATACTCTGCAACGGTGTTGCTTGTCGCCTTCTTAAAGCGGCGCTCAAAACTTCTGCGACCCAGCGCTATAAGGTTCGCCAGTTGGTCTACACTTATTTTTTCCTGGTAATTGGTTTCTATAAAGTCCTGTGCCTGCTTCACTGCATGGTCTTCATGTCCCTTCTGTCCCTGGAAGATGAGGAACGAGGACTGGCTGGTTCGCTCTATCTCTATGGCAAAAACCTTCGCCGAAAGTATAGATATCTCCCTGCCTGCATATTTCTCTATCAGGTGAAGTATCAGGTTCAGGTACGAGAAAGCACCTCCGCTGGAATACAGACCCTGTTCCTCCGTAATTATCTTATCGTCTACCAAATGCACCTGGGGAAACATGGCCCTGAACTGGTTGGCAGCTACCCAGTGCGTAGCACAGTGCCTGCCATTCAGCAATCCTGTTGATGCCAGCAGGAAGGCGCCCAGGCAAAGGCTCGCCACTTCCGCCCCTTGGGTATACTGCTGTTTTATCCACGGCAGAAAATCTTTGTTAGCCTCTATTGCCGCCGGCAGATCACCATCCAGCGCAGGTATCACTACCAGGTCGGTCTTCTCCACTTCATGGAAAAGATGGTCCGAGTGCACCGTGAAGCGCCCGCCGCTCGTCGGGGTCTCTTTCTGCAGCCCTACCAGCTCCACCTTAAAGATCGGCTCTGCACCGCGCATCTTAAAAAACTCATTCACCTGCGCAAACAATTGCCGCGTGCCTTCCAGGCTGCCAAGTATCGCCCCCTTGGGGACAAGGATGGAAATATGTTTCATACTATGAAAATACAAAACAGATCACACTATGCCATACCCCACCCGCTTCTTAACATTCGCCGATATTCTCTTACATTTACAGTTATTCATTTTACAAATGCTTCAACTGAACTTCCAACCCTTTCCCGTCCTCGAAACCGAGCGGCTGGTACTCCGCAACATACGCCACAGCGATAAGCAGGAAATGTTCGAGATACGCAGCAACGAAACCACCATGCAATACATTCCACGTCCCCTGGCAAAGACCCCGGAGGACGCTCTCGCTATTATAGACATGATCATGGGCTTCACCGAAAGAAATGAGCGCATCAACTGGACCATTACTGAAAAGGGGGTAGACAAACTGATAGGTGTAATAGGCTATGTGAAGATAAACCCCGATGCCAGGCGCGCCGAGGTAGGCTACGTAATGCACCACAACTATCATGGCAAGGGCTACGGCAGCGAAGCGCTCAAAGCTGTGCTGGATTATGGCTTTAATGTTATGAACCTGCACTCTGTTGAAGCCATCATCCGCCCCGATAATACAGCATCAAAGGCCATGGTACAAAAGCTGGGCTTTGTAAAAGAGGCCTACTTCCGCGACTATGTTTTCCACAACGACCGCTTCTGGGACGAAGAAGTCTACTCCCTGCTTAGGCCTTAAAAATTAACCGACTCCCCTCCTCGCAGGGAGGGGTGGTTCCGGCTCCTTCTGCCGGGACCGGGGTGGGTAGCACAGCGACTGGACTATTACCCCCCCTACCCATTTCTATATCAATACCTTATAAGCAATCCGCAACTGGGTAGCTATCTCCCCACCTAATTACAACCCGCGGTTAATGCATCCGTTACCCACACTGTGTGGATGATTTTTTACCGTTAAAAGACAGGCGCCTAAAATATTGATATACATACTCTTACGTGACCATACTGAATGCAAGAGCTTGTTTAACAATGCTTTAAGGAAAACTTAGAACGATTTTTGCATTACTGAGAGATAGAAACAAATTGTTTTTGGACATGTACCAGTTTAATATAGGGCAAGAGGCGGACGGGTCGTATAGGTTTGAGAGAAATGGCATCTATTTGCTGGTAGATGCCTTTGAAGAAAAAGAAGGCAAACACTATATCCAAAACCCTGCAAAAGCCATGGCATTTTTTAAGACAGGGGGTAACCTTTACGGGGTATCTAACAGCATCATCATTCACAGTACGGTTGAAGAATTTTTCGACAGCATGAACCACCAGTTTGAGATGCTTGTCAGCGCAAAGTAAGCCTATCCTGAATTTCTTCCCCGCGAGAATGAGCGCCTGTAGCGCGCCACCGTTTCCTTTATATACATGTAGAAATTATACTCGTTCATAGAGCGCAGCTGCTCATAGCCTGGACGGTATCTTTGTTTGTAGCGCAGCAGGCTGTCCCCGGCCAGGCCAGTCACCTGGGTGATCAGCGCATCGTTAAATGTGTAGTCTATATACTTCTCCTGCTGAAAATAGGCATAATTCTCCTGGAAGGCCCATTTTTGCCTGTTGCTCTTGCTTAGCGCACTGAACGGACTGCGCAGGCTCTCAAAGGTGGACATTTTTGGATCATCCAGTACATGACCATAGAGTTCGGCATATTTTACACTATCAGTTTTATAATCCGGGGAGCGGCCATGCCTGGTGAGCTCAAACTCAGGCAGCTCTATTGGTGCCCTTTCCATGATGATCTTGAAATAAGGCGGCACCAGCCTCGGCACCCTGAGGCGCACTGTTTTGTAACCCAGCTTCTTGAACTCCAGCAGTTCATCCTCTGCCCCTGTAATGAAGAATTTCCCGTCGGCGGGGGTAACGATGCCCGACTGCGAATAGACGTTCCTGATGCTGACGTGCTCTATAGGCTTGCCCCCGGTAGCATCTACCACCTCACCCGTTATGGCCTGGGCCATAGCAGAGACAACAGATAACAACAACACGCAACAAATAACAACAAAGCGCATAGAACAAAGTAAAGATAAGCTACCGCCGTTTTGCAGAATTGTTAAAATATAACTGAGTGCCAGACGCTGCCAGGTCTCCGCCGGATGCTGCCGTGTAAGTTGCCAGATACTGACGGTGTGCTGCCAGAT
>CAMPKR010000252.1 GCA_946887345.1 uncultured Bacteroidota bacterium
GGTATAGGTTTGCTGTTTGCTGCAGGAAACAAAGCTGAGGCCTATCGCAACTATGATGACAGTTCTTTTCATTGCCCTTCTTTTACCTTATTGATGTCACAATACATGCTGGCCGTGCTGTAAGCATTGCAGATATCCCTTGCTTCCGCGGCTGCCTTGTTCTTTACCAGGTGATAGTCGGCACAGTCGCCCCAGTCAGCGCAGCAGCGGCACATGTAGTCGCCCTTTTTAGCACAGGAGCCGAAGCAAAAGCTAGCCAGTATCGCAATGTATAGTAACCTCACAATTTTGAATTACTAAATGGATGAGCAAAAACTATTCCAGGCTGCAATGGTGCCTGTCTGTAAGGTGTGGACTTTCATACCCTTCGCAGGCATCTATAGCGGTTTGCCTGCTTTCGGTTTTCAGGGGCACAACAACTACTATGTTGTCATTGGCGTCATAGCAGCGGCATCCGTATTCCGGCACTTCTTTGCGGCAGGAGGTAACAGCAAGAACCATTGCTGCCAGGCTTATGGTCAGTTTGTTCATCCGGCTAATATAATATCGTCCGCCGGAATTTCAATCCCGGTTCCGGGGCATACTTTCCCGACAAAAAATCTTATTGCAATGTAATGCTGAGCTTTCCTGAAAGAATTGCTTCGAAACGAGCCGCATTGGGTTTGGCGGAACACTGCCTATTGTTTCAGGTCGCAGTATATGCCATCTGGCGAGCCAATAGGGTCGCCAAGGGCCTGGCATTTGTTGCGGCCATCTTTTTTTGAGCTTCCCGCTACTTCTCTTTCCTCGTAATAGTTTCCGGAGAACCCTCCCTGGCATACGCATACATAGTCGCCGCGGCTGTGGCAGGAAGTAGCCAGGAGCATTGTGCCTATTGCAAATAAGGACAGTAGTTTCATAAGGTTGCTTTTGTCTTATTGCGCATAAAATGAAATTGAATTATTAGACTCGTCCCAGTCATCCACATAATAAAGGATGATCGACTTGCCCTCAAGCATTGCCTCTATTGCCGCAGGGTCTTTATATTTGGCGGCATCTACCTTCCTGGTAATGGCAGTAGTTTTCTTGTTCAGCTTTAGCGAGGTATGCAGCCTGTTGTCTCCCCAGAAGTAATAATGTTCACTTTTAGGAACAGGGTCGTGGGGCTTCGATATTTTCAATATATCAGGGGCCTCATAGCTGATAGCCGATAGCCGCCAGGGGTTTTCTGCTGTATTTTCCATTTTATAAATGTAGGTCTTATTTGCGTCCGGAATGCCACCCCTGCAGAAGCCGTACCTTTACCACTTGGATATAGAGATAGAGTACGAAGGGAAGGAAATTATTCTGCCGGTGCAATTGATAAAATGGGGCTACACCTACCGGCTGATCATAGTTGTGAACGGGACGGAAGTATTTTTTGAGCCCGATGAGGAGGGCTCGTACCGGGCGATTATAGAAGATAGCACTGTTCATATCGATCCTGTCTTATTAGAAGCCATTATTGCCGAACTGGAGTTGATGAACAAGTAGGGTGGTATTGAACGCTTGCGGCCCATCAAGGCTCCCTGTCGTAGTTTCCTGTGTTTCAGTGTGTTGAAGATGCATGTTTTCGCAGCTTGTTAACGGTTTGTAAACGGGGACTGTTTTTTTGCTGAAAGGCCCTTTCCCATAGTAGATTACGCACGAAACGCAATAAACATGAACTACGGAAACAACAGTTTTGAGAGAGCGATGATAGTGGACGATAACAGTGTGGACAGGTACACTACGTCTTACGTTATGCGGAAAAACTCCTTTGCCGGAGAAATACTGGAATTCAGCATGGGTACCGAAGCCATCAGATACCTGGAAGCCAACCAAAACCACCCGGGTTTCTTCCCCGAAATAATAGTACTTGACCTGAGAATGCCGGCGATGGATGGTTTTGAATTTTTAGAGCGTTTATCCCGCCTGCCCCAGTGTGCCAAACAAAACTGCCAGGTAATAGTCCTTTCCTCATCTCTTGATCCTGGAGACCGTAAGCGGGTAGAAGAATATCCCGTAGTGACGCAATTTGTGAACAAGCCACTGCACAGGGCCGACCTGGAAGTAATAAGCACGGTGTATATGGAAGCATTGGTGGGGTCGTAACCAGAGGCGTTTTCTGTTTTAGGTGCATTTTGACTTGTTTTTTTAGGATAGGTGTGTTGCTGCATAAGGGTTTCAGCGTTTTATACTACCATTTGGTGGTGAAGACAGGTGCATTTTACTACTATTTTAGGTGAACTTTAGGTGCATTTGCTACCATTATACTACCATTACAGGTAAACACAGGTTAATCTACGAAGCGGCCGGGGATGATACCGTGCTTTATCTGGTAAGAGGCTGCTTCGGGGTCTTCGTCAGAATCGTACTGGACACCATCTGTATCGATAATTACGCGGAAGTACTTTGGCAGATTTTTATCGGTAGAATTTTTGAACAGCTCTGCTTCTTTGTTGACATTTCGCCAACGGTCATCGGTATTCTTCTTCAGGGCAGTGATCATGGAAATGATCTTGCATTTGCGCTCCAGTTCTTCTACGGTGGAGTAGCGTTCGCCGTCTTCGCGGCTCATGATGTTCTTATTGATCTGGCGAAGCTCCTGGTAGAGGTGATGGGTTTCTTTGTCGGGGGAGTGGAAAGCCAAGTCTTTCTGTGCGGCCCAGTTGCCCTTGCGGACCCAGCCAGACATGGTTTTTTCGGTTACCCCGACTGTGAACGCTATTTCTTTCTGAGATGCGGCGCTGGTGAAATAAAGAAAGCGCGCCTGTACTTTCTGCTCTTTTTTGGAGAGAGGCATAAATAAAAAGGTTTACAGTTAATTCTCAATTGCGCAATGACTCTATGACTCAGTGCGCTTTATCAATGTAAAGTTACGATATGGTGCAGGTGGTGCGGAGGGAAGTTATGCACATGGACGGAGTTTTAACAAGTTGTTGTGTGTTGTGGTCTGAACTGGAATTTATGGGATTGGTTCGTTGCTCAGCTGTGCCATGGTTTGGCTCCGCTCACCATGACATGCAGTTTTCGGCTTTGGCCGCGCGGAATTCTCCCGGCAGTTACAAACTGCTACTATCAGTAACCACAAGTCAGTGGCGCACAAGGGCTGTGCGACAGACTTGCGGCAGCGGGGTTTTATTTTACGCTATCGCTATGCTTCAATCGGATGGGCGTTACGTCGTCGCTAAACTCAGACGGGAACCCTAACTCAGGGCAGTAGAAATCCTATTTCACGATCAACTTTCCCGCATACCTTTGTGTGCTGCTTATAAGCTGGTAATAGTAGACGCCTTGGGTAAGGCTGCCTTTACCTACAGTAAAATGATCCGAGTGTATATTAATGATACAGGCTACTTCCCGCCCGTGTAGGTCAAACAAGCGAAAAGCAAAACGTTCGTTTCTGGGGTTATCGAATTTTATCTCAGATGACAAGGCAAGTGGATAAGGATAGATAGTGACGGCATTATTTTGCGGGACGTAGTGTGTAATACCCAAAGCTATGGGTAATATCTCTACGTCATCAATAAAGTAATAGGCTTCAGGTAGATATCCATATACTGTGTCCATATCCAGGAGGCTGTCATGCTTAAAGGCTCCTATTGTTAATCGGGTATAGGCGGAGTCTGCATAAAAGGTGTCGGTCAATGTTACCCAATTAGTTGTATCAGTGATCGGGCCAAGATCAGAAAAGTCTATCTGAGGAGTTTGAGGCAATACGCCCGAGTTGCCTGAGTAAAAGCTATCGACTGTAAATAAAATAGCTATTCCATCCGATGCAAACGCATACTTGCCAGCAAGAGAAACTTTTAGGTTCACTTTATAATGTTGGCCGACCACCATATTCAGCATATTTCCCATTAAGTACTCGCGATAGTTCGGCCAGTTACCTTCATAGGTCATAAATCCTGCATAAGCATTGCCGCTAGCAGCTTGCTGATATCCACAATGGTTACTTGGTACGCCAACATAGACAGTGTCACATGAGTTAAAATAATCGGTAGTGCCTCCGTTAGGTGCGCTCCATCC
>CAMPKR010000253.1 GCA_946887345.1 uncultured Bacteroidota bacterium
TGAGTTATGCTTTGTGCAGCTGATACTTTCCGTGCAGCAGCGGTCGACCAGCTTACTATCTGGAGTGAACGCGTAGATGTTCCGATCGTAAAAAAGGAAATGGGATCAGACCCCAGCTCTGTTGCATTCGATACGGTAGCCAGCGGTTTATCGCGCGATGTAGATGTCATCATTATCGATACTGCAGGCCGCCTGCACAATAAGTCCTATCTCATGGACGAACTCGGTAAAATCCGTCGTGTTATAGGCAAAAAAATGTCGGACGCTCCGCACGAAGTATTGCTGGTACTCGATGGCAGCACAGGGCAGAATGCGTTGGAACAGGCTAAACAGTTCACCGCCGCTACCGATGTAACTTCAATCGCTGTTACCAAACTTGATGGCACCGCAAAAGGCGGTGTAGTGCTGGCGATAGCCAATCAGTTCAAAATACCTGTAAAGTACATTGGCGTGGGAGAAAAAATGGAAGACCTCCAGATTTTCAACAAGGAAGAATTTGTAGATAGCCTCTTCAGCCTGGAGAATGCTTAAGCCTTGTTATTTTTTGCGCTTGTTTGCGAATTCTCCGCGAACTTTGCGGTTAGATAAGTATGCCAACCGAAAAACAAATAGCGCTCAGGGAACTAATGCAGATTCCCGGTATCGGCAAGTCAATTGCTAACGATCTCTGGAACATACAAATAAAGTCCATAGCCGACTTGAAAGGAAAAGACCCCCAGGCTCTTTATGAAATATCTAATCTACATGTAGGAGTTGTGCAGGACAGGTGCCTGCTTTATACCTTCCGTTGTGCAGTATATTATGCGAATACGCCCCCTGCCAAACGCAATCCGGAAAAACTAAAATGGTGGAATTGGAAATAATTTAGAAACTCCCCCCTACTTACGAGTTTTTACTCACGACTTACGACTCATATCTTAGCCCGCCATTGCCAGTTCTTCATGTTCGCTCTCAACGATCTGCATCGCGAGGCTCTTGATCGCAGGGAAAATGAGCTGAAATATTTCACGCCTGCTTTCCGGAACCTCCGACTCGTCCATGCCCAATATATACAGCAGGCTTTCGGGTATGTCCATCGCCCTGCATACCTTGGTTAACGTGCGCTGCGAAGGACGCTTGCCACCATTCTCTATTTGCGACAAGGAGGTTTGAGAAACACCGGCCCTCTCCGACAATTCTACCTGTGTGAGGTCCAGTTCTTTTCTAATTAGTTTGATAGCGTAGCCTAGATTCATTTTTATAAGATTTAAGTCTTCAAATAAAAATGTTCTCCGGTGATATTTGAAGGGTAATAACAGTAAGGCATTATAGCATTACTATTTTCAGACACATGTTACAACATAATTTTCTATCGCGTATATATATGTGGTGAACGCAAGCATTTCTGGGGTAAACGTCCCTCATTTCCTTCTTTTTTGTATTTTGATCGCATGAACACCGGCCGACTGGCGATCTTATTGTTTATCGTGGCTCTTGCCTATGCTGCTCTGAAACATAAGCGGGATATAAACAAACAGGCTACCCTTATCGGCCGGTTCACCAGGGCAGCCAAAACGCTACAGCCTCTCCTTAAACCAGGTTCGGGCATGCTCGTCGAAAACTCCTCAGAGGTCTTTCAGTTCCCCGCTCTTTCACGTTATGTAGTTGCTCCCGCACATGTAGCTTTTTCTGGAGATTACGATACAGTGCTTTCATTTGCAAATAAAGAAAAACCACTTACTGAAGATTCAGGCGGCAGAAAGATCATCTGGCAGCATACCGACGACCTTTATCAATACTCACTAAGTGTAAAACCCTGACATGCCTTCTGCCTCACGACACATACTATTTGCAGGTATCAGTTTTATACTGGTGAGTATGCTTTATTTCCTCGGCCTGGTGCTGCACCTGCCATTCATCATTGTTCCCGTCTTGGTAGCGGCAGCTCTGTACTTCACAGGCAAATGGTTTTACAATAAAGAAGCACATCCCGCAGATAAAAACACATCATGGTGGGCACTGGGCGCTATTGCCATCGCACTCTTGCTGATGGTAAGAAGGGCAGTTCCCCAGGCGCAGGTTCATGGCGAATGGGATGCCTGGGCTATCTGGAACCTCCACGCTAAGTACCTCCTTTACCCTGAGCACTGGCAGCAAATGATGCGAAATGTAGAGAACGGCCACCCCGACTATCCGCTCGGTCTTCCCGCGTTTATCGCCTTCTGCATCCGTGTATGTAATGACCATTTTTCTGTACTCATACCTTTTATTATCAGCATCGCTTTTAGTCTCGCTATGCCGGTACTTATTTTCTTCAACACTGCAAAGCGCAGTTTCTTCATTGCCCTTGTAGCACTTTACTTCTTCGGACAGGATCTCTTTTATTTAAAACGCGGAGTAGCCCAATACGCCGACACTCCCCTCGCATTCTTCTTCTTGTGTGCGGTAGCATGTATATACTATGCCCGGGAAAACAAGCAATATATCACACTCGCTGCTTTCTTTGCCGCCTCATGTATGTGGATCAAAAACGAAGGTGCCGTACTCGCCGCCATCTTCTTCCTGTTCAATATCGACGTATTTCTTAAATCAAAGAATCTCAGGAACATCGCGATTGCTGCACTCATCCCGTTTCTGGTCTTTGCCTTCCACAAATTCTTCTATGCCACGGGCAACGACATGGTTGGTGGCCAGGGAGAAAAAACGCTCACCTATCTCAGCGACAAGAGTCGCTACAAACTGATCTACGATTTTTTCATCAATAACCTCAACCTCAAATTCTTCTACCTTAAGATCGGCATACTTGTTTATCTCGTAGTAACCATCCTCCGGCACCGCTGGCCCGACCGCCAGTTTCTCATGTTATTCGCCTGCCTCGGCGCCTACATGTTCTTCTATGTAGTAAGTCCTAATGATCTCGAGTGGCACCTCGATACCTCCCAGGACAGGCTCATGCACCAGCTCATGCCCGCATTTATGCTCGTACTGGCTCAAGGCTTCTCTGCCGCACAGCTCCCCTTCTCCAAAAAAACACAATAAGACCTATTAACTAATCAACCAATCAACGAGTCAACGAGTCAACAAACCAACCAACTCCCCCATTCCCTCCGTGGCCGCCTTCTCTATAGCTATCACATTACTATACATATTCACCGGCGGCATTCTCCTATCTAATACATACTTCTTCACCTCCGGCCTTACAAAATCCACCAGTCCCGCCGCCGGGTACACCACCAGCGAGCTTCCCACCAGCACGAACACATCCGCACTCCGCATCATCGGTATCGCCTCCTCTATCATCGGCACCGCCTCTTCAAACCATACTATCGCAGGCCTCAGCTGGCTTCCATCCTCCGCCGTATCTCCTAAATTGATATCACCCGTTATCGGGTACACCATCCGCTCATTCACACTACTCCTCATTTTAAATATCTCCCCGTGCAAATGCATCACTTTCGTAGACCCCGCCCGCTCATGCAGGTCATCAATGTTCTGAGTGATGATATGCACGTCGTAGTACTTCTCCAGCTCCGCCAAACCACTATGCGCTGCATTAGGCTTCGCCTCCAGCACCGCCTTCCTCCGCATATTATAAAAGTCCAGCACCAGTTGCGGGTCCCGCTTAAAAGCTCTCGGCGTAGCCACATCCTCTATATTATACCCCTCCCATAGCCCATCACTATCCCTGAACGTCTTCAACCCACTCTCCGCACTTATCCCCGCACCGGTAAGTACTACCAGTTTCTGTTTTTGAACCACGATTCTCTTGATTTAACTAGATAACCTTGAAATTAGCAAAATTGCGCGACTCCCCTCCTCGCAGGGAGGGGTGGCCGAGGCACGAGGCCGGGGTGGGAAGCACAGCGAACGGGCTCGCCCTACAATTCCCCCTTTGTGCGCAGGCCCGCGCCTTGGCGAAGGGGGTCAGGGGGATGTCCTTCGCAGCATCACGCAGTCCCACAAAAAAGCCAGACCCAAAACCCGGCTTAAAATATCATCAACTAAGGAAGCCCCCTTTAGGGGGTTTGGGGTTTAAGTTCCT
>CAMPKR010000254.1 GCA_946887345.1 uncultured Bacteroidota bacterium
GAGGGGTTCAAGCTTATTAAAATCATAAACACTATAGTAGCCGCTGCGCCCTGCACAGGTGGCAGAGTGATGGTGCGGCTGCGGCCCGTTCAAATCAAGATTCCTGCTAAAAACGTATAGCATTCCGTTTTGGTCGTCAACAGTGAGCGCATGTGGCATGTAATATCTATCGCTGATCTTCTTTACGATCTCGTGTGTATTGTAGTTAATGATGTAAACTGCGCCCTTATAAAGACTACTTGTGTTATTCTCATCCAGGCAGGAAACAAAAACGTAAGGTTTTGTTTTTGATATCGCCATCTCCTGCGGACGTGCACCAACAGGTATCGCTTGCATCAGCTGGTCGGTAGCGGCATTCATCACCCGCACCTCGTTGCTTTCTTCACAGGTTACGAAATACTTGTCGTGAGATGGTGTCATAATGATACCATGTAAAGCCGGCTGACCACTGCCCGTGGCTACGGGAGGATTACTGTTCACAGTTATTTTCAGGAAACTTCCGTTTTCAGCGATTTTATAGAGCATGTTGCCATACTGCTCGGTTACGTAGAAGGTATCGCCCCCCGCATTAGTAGCGATGCCGTGCGGCGCAACAAATGTACCCGTGCCAACTGTACTGATAGCCTGTCCTGTGACAGGGTTGATCCTGCTGAAATTGTTGAAATACCAATTGGTAAGCAGCAACTCCTGCCCATCTGGCGTGAAAAACAGCATGTTCGAATTAGGTCCGGGCAAGTCTATCTGTCCGCTGACGGTATCCGTCCTCGTATCTATCTTTTGGATATATTGTCCCGCCCAGAAGCTGACGTAGGCAGCCTGTCCATCCGGTGCTACTTTCAGTGAGTGCGCTACCTCTATGGTGGTTTCTTTGCCTATGGGTATCATGCGCATCACCACATGTTTTTCGGCATCTATCACAGTCACATAGTCGCAGGCCTGGTGAGCTGCATATATTTTCTGGCGGCTCTCACCATTGGCAGCGAAAGAAATATTACCATTTTTATCAGGCGCTCCTCTTTTCACCCAGTCCCTTAGCTCCAGGTATTCTTCCCTACTGAGTGGGGTGCCGTTGAGCGGCATCTTCATATCATCGGGCGGTATGGGCCCGAGATCCGAATGAGAGTTAGTAAAGTATAATAAGGAGCTATTCTCAGGACTGTAAGGAACAATCACAGCTCCATGATCACCCCCGTCAAAAAGGTGTTCCCAGGTGTCAAGCAGTAGCCCGCCCCCTGAAACCTGGTAACTGGCTTGGTTGTGGCAGCCGGGAGTAGCGCATTTAGCTACTATGATATTTTTTATCTCTTCAGGAAAATTGTCTGCGGTCTCTTGGATAGGCTGTATGGTGGGCTGATGCTTACAAGCAAGGGTGAAGGCCAGCAGGCAGCTTATAGAGACTGAAATGAGACGAAGACGCATTGCAGTTTAAAATTACGCGTTTTGTGCGATAGGGCTGCAACAATGACCATTGAGTTAATTGCTTTATTTGTCAGTTAATTAATGCAAAAAAGCTGCAATTCCTTCCCATTTCCCCTTCATAAACTCCCCAGTTCTGTTATTTTTGTGGCATATGAAGGTTGTAATTTTTGCCGGCGGCAGGGGAACCCGCATTTCCGAGGAATCCTCACTGCGTCCCAAGCCTATGATAGAGATAGGAGGTAAACCCATTCTCTGGCACATAATGAAAATATATGCAGCTTACGGGCATACCGAGTTCATCATTTGCCTTGGCTACAAGGGCTGGCTTATCAAGGAGTATTTTACTAACTACTTTATGCACAATACCGACGTAACGGTTGATCTCTCTAACAACTCTATACAGGTACATAACAACTATGCTGAGCCTTTTAAGATATCCCTCATAGATACCGGCCTGGACACAATGACGGCAGGAAGGTTAAAGCGGGTATTGCCTTATGTAGGTAACGAGCCTTTCATGCTTACTTATGGTGATGGTGTAAGTGATGTAAATATTGACGAACTACTGGCCTACCACAAAAAAAGTGGCAAGGTCTGCACTATGACTGCCATACAGGCTACCTCGCGCTTTGGTGTGATAAAGATGGAAGAAGACGGCACAATAGATAGCTTTGAAGAAAAGCCCGCTGATTCCGGTACCTGGATCAACGGTGGCTTCTTTGTGATAGAGCCGGAGATAGCTAAGTATTTGCCTGATAACTCAGACGACATAATGTGGGAGCGTGATCCAATGGATAACCTCGCTAAAGACAAACAAATTGCCGCCTACAAGCATCACGAATTCTGGAAGTGCATGGATACCCTGCGCGATAAGGAAGAACTGGAACATATGTGGCAAACAGAACCCCTCTGGAAAAAATGGTAGGTGCAGCATACTTAACGAGTATATACAATGGTAAGCGTGTATTTGTAACCGGGCATACGGGCTTCAAAGGCGCATGGCTGATACAGATACTTCAATGGCTGGGTGCAGACGTAAAGGGATACTCTTTGGCGCCCGAAAAAGATTCCGATCTCTACAATGAGATAAAAGGCGATGATATTTGCTACTCTTCAGTGATAGCTGATCTTCGCGACCCGCAAACGCTGCATGGTGAAATGGTTCGGTTCGAGCCTCATTTTGTTTTCCACCTGGCGGCACAGGCACTCGTCCGCAGGAGTTATGATTACCCGCTGGATACCTTTATGGTAAACATCCAGGGCACGGCCAATGTGCTGGAAGCTATTCGCTTCATGAAGCATCCTTGCGTGGCTCTCATGATCACTACCGACAAGGTATATGAAAACCCCGAGCGCGGACAGGCTTTTAAAGAAGATGACAAGCTGGGCGGCTACGATCCTTACTCGGCTTCCAAGGCTGCTGCGGAGATAGTGGTATCGTCCTACCAACGCTCATTCTTCAATCTTGATAACTATAGCCATCACGAAAAAGCCATAGCAGCGGTGCGTGCCGGTAACGTAATAGGCGGCGGCGACTTTTCTGATGACCGCATTATCCCTGATATCGCCCGTGCTTTAGAATTCGATGAGACTGTAACACTCCGTAATCCTCATTCCACCCGTCCCTGGCAACACGTATTAGAGCCACTCGGGGCCTACCTGCTACTGGCTGCTAAAATGAGCGAGGATCCTATCCAATACAGCACTGCGTTCAATTTCGGTCCTGATCCCGGCGATGTATTGACTGTGGAAGACCTCACAAAAATATTCTTAGAGCGCTTTGGTAAAGGCGGCTATCAAATACTGGAGCAGCAGCCTCAGCTGCACGAAGCTAAACTGCTGGTTCTGGACAGCTCAAAAGCAGAGCAGATGCTGGGCTGGAAACCCAAACTGAACGCAAAGCAAGCCATTGAAATAACCGCAGACTGGTATGCCGACAGGACTAATACAGCCGCAGTAAAATGTCTTAACCAGATTAAGAACTACTTCGGAGAAACATAAAGCAGATGTGGAACGTTGAAGAATTGCCCCTAAAGGATGCTAAACTGATCACCTTGCCTGCTTTCGCAGATGCACGTGGCACCTTTGTGAAGACCTTCCACGAAACTATTCTAAAGGAGGAGGGTATCAACTTCGTGCTTCGCGAAAGTTACTTTTCTCTTTCAAAAAAGGATGTTATCCGCGGCATGCACTTTCAGTTGCCGCCTCATCATCACTCCAAGATCGTCTTCTGTCCACAGGGAGCCATTCTCGATGTGATAGTCGACCTCCGCAAAAGCTCACCCACCTACGGTCAGCATTTCGCTCACGAACTCTCAGCAGAGAACCACCTGGCTTATTTCATTCCCGAGGGTTTCGCTCACGGCTTTAAGTCGCTAACTGATGATGCCATCACCTACTACCTGGTTTCTTCAGAATACTCTCAGCAGCACGATACCGGCATCCGCTATGATAGCATAGGTTATGGCTGGGGCGTGGATGCACCGATTATATCTGAAAGAGACCTGTCGTTTGTAAACATGAAGGAGTTTGATAGTCCGTTCTAAGTGAATTCCACTCTCATATACCAGGTAC
>CAMPKR010000255.1 GCA_946887345.1 uncultured Bacteroidota bacterium
AGTTCTTCCTCCGAAACATGGAAGTTTAGCCCGCTTAGTATGAGTACGATCACTCCCTTTTCGTTCTTCATCTCGTCATCTATATTGCTATAGCGGAAGCCTTGCGAGAGGGCATCTATCTTCACAGCAGGGAAGTAATACTTCAGGCTTTCATAGGCCAGGTGAGCGCCATAAGGTTTTTTGTCGTTCTTATCAAGGCTTACGGACCAGTCTATTTTCTTTTCCTCTTCCTTTTTGCATCCGGCAACTACCAGGCAAATCAGCAAAAGCGCATATATTAGTTGCCTCCTCCTCATCTGTCCAGTTGCTTTTGCAGTTTGTAGAAGAGTTGAATGTACTCATTGTAGCTTTCCTGCGATATAGCAAAACCACCATACCAGGTATATTCATATTGGCGGGAAAGTTGCCTGAAGGGGACCTTGTATTCTGTGCCCGCCAGTTCGCTGAAGTACTCGTAGTTCGTCTTATCGTTCCTGTATTCTATCAGCCGTCCGTGTTGCAGTAGTTGCAGCAGCCACATATAGCTGTAGCGCACGGCCATTCTTAGTTCACCCTCGCTTGCTGCTTTTTGTAGCAGCGCTTCCCATCGGGTTTCGTCGATGTCCTCATCTATTTCTTGCGCTTCTGTTTTTTCTTTCTTACTCCTTCGGCCGAATATGCCGCTTCTTTCTCCTGCTATTATTTTATATACCGCAAAGGCTACTATCAGTATCAGCACGCTCCACGCTATTATCTGTCCCGTACCGGAGCCCAGCCATTGCAGGAAGCTGATAAAGACCGGCGTATTCTGTTTTTTTACCAGCTTTGGTTTGTACTCTAGTGAATCGCGGTAGTAGAAATCCTGGTCATTGCTCAGCTCATTCCATTCGTTATAAGTGATATTTCTTTGTGTTTTTATTTCAGCTGCGGTATCCTCCTGTGCACGCGAAGCGGGCACGTTAGCAACTATGCTCCACGTCAGCAGCAGAAAGCAAAGAATATATTTATTTGCCCTTGACCTCATTTTGCTTCCTGCTCACTTTTAGGGGATAAAATACAAAGTACCAGAGTATGAACCCCAGCGACGAGGCCAGTATCAATACACTCAGCCATACAGGCATGCTGGTGTGGCGGGTAACAAATCCTTCAAAAAAGGCGGCAACTATAAAGATAGGTATCAACGATACCATTATTTTAATGGCGTCTTTGGCAGCCATGCCCAGCGCCTGCAGGCGGGTGTAAGTTTTGGGGAAGAGTATCGCGTTGCCTATCATCAGGCCAGCACTGCCTGCTATCACAATCGCCGATATTTCAAGTGTACCATGTATAAATACCACGAGTATAGAGCGGATACCCAGGCCATGCTGGAAGAACATCTGCTCAAATACACCCAGCATCAGCCCGTTCTTGAATAGTATATACAGGGTGCCGACCGATGCAAAGATTCCCCAGGCGAAACACATAAAGGCTACCTTTATATTGTTGAAGGCAATGTACAGGAACATGATAAACTCATTCTCGTCTTTATACACGCCAAAGGGGTCTCCTGAGGCTATATTGCGCTCGGTCATGTCTACGTATTGGTCGCCCAGCACCCCGCGCACAAAGCTTTGATCCTGCATAGCCGAAAAAACACCTATGGCCACAAAAGCGCTGAAGAATAAAAAGGTGAATAGCAGTGTACGGTGATGTTTTTTGATGATGAGTGGAAGCTCCGCTACAAAAAAACTTTTGATCCTGCCCTGTTTTTCTTTCTTGTTCCGGTATATGGAAAGATAAATGCGCGCCGCAAGCCCGTTAATGAATTTCACCGTATTGCTGAAGGGGTAGAAGGTCTTGGCATAGGCCAGGTCATCCACCAGGTAGGTAAACCTTTTGGCTACCTCATCGGGGTCCTCTGTGGGCTCTTCGTAGCTTTTCCAGCGTTCTATATTGTTCTTAATAAATTGCCCCTCGCGCATAGTAGCTCTTGTTCCGGCTTAGACCCACCAATTTAGCAATTTTTGCAGCAGCAGAACCCACATTTTTGCCCTAATCATCTTATTTTCACACCTGTAGTCACGGCGCATGAGCATTATTACTATAAGTACTCCTTTTAATATCGACCTGGAATTCAGGGTGGCTTCTTTTCATAAGCGCCTCTTAGCCTGGTTCATCGATTTCATGGTGCTTTGTGCTTACAACTATGTCGTTTGCAAGTTCATCATCTTCCCCTTCGGTTTAAGTGAGAACATGCAGTACGCGCTTTTCATCCTCCTCGCTGCTATACCTTCTTATCTCTATCATTTCCTGATGGAACAGTTCCTTAACGGGCAGAGCATCGGGAAAAGGGCCATGGGACTAAAAGTGATTTCGCAGGCAGGTGATGAACCCACTGTCAGCCAGTATTTGCTCAGGTGGGTGCTGGGTATCGGTAATGCTGTTCTGTTCATCCTGCCCTTTGTTATGATTTACTATCCCGTAGTCACTGTTTTTCTCCTGGTATTTTACCTGCCTGATGTGCTGGCTATAGGTCTAAGTCGTAAAAGCCAGCGCCTGGCAGATATGGCTGCTAATACGGTGCTTATAGATCGTAAGCATAAAACACAGATAGAAGATACCATCTACCTTGAAATAGAAGAGGACCGCTATACCGCGTTGTTTCCGCAGGTGATGAAACTCACCGACCGCGACATCAACGGCATACGCAATCTCCTTGACGTCAAAAAGCAAAACCGGGACAACGATATTTACATGGCGCAGATAGCCTACCGTATTAAAGAGGTCCTGAAAATAGAAAGCGACCTCGTTCCCGAGGATTTCCTGAAGCAACTACTCAAGGACTACAACTATCTTACTCGGAAATAGGTCAATCGGCAACGGATGCGGGAGAGCTTAGCGATCTGAATAATTTGTTGGGATAATTATTCAAGGGCAAGTTGCATACAATATCAGTGTTTAAAGAATTTAACAACAACTGGGCAGTTATCCTTGTTCAATTAATTAACTTTGCATCTGGCATAGGAAAGCGAAAGAAGTCAACTGAGCGCAAGAGGTGTGGCAAGTACGATGATAAAACAATCGTAATGGGCAACTTCCTGGAAATAATACAGGCAGCGATGAAAGACGGTGAAAAGAAAAAGGCTGAAAAATGACTCGTAAAAAGCACGTAATACTATCGGCTATCTTACTCTTAATTAGTTTTACGGGAGTTAAGTACATGTACATTCACGCGGACAACCTGAATAGTAAAATTGTGGGCATTGTGCTCACGGTTTGCGCATGGGTTCTTGCCTTATTTTTGATGTATTTTGTTATATCGTTTGTTTATTGGGTTGTGCCTGCCAAATGGTGGTACCGCTTTCGGGGTGATGTGTAATTCGGTATAGTTACCCTTGAGAGGAGTAGGGGTGTGTCTGCTCAAGGCGCGTAAGTGATTATTTACTGGTAATACACTGAAACTGCTTGGCATCTATGTAAAGCATCTTATACTTCCAGCCTGCTGTTTTTGAGTTGCCGTCAAAGTCTATTATAAGAACGTCATTTTGCATATGCCAGCGACCGGTGCGCGCAGGTTTGGGGTGTTTCCTGGTAACAACTTCTTTAAAACCGCCATCGGCTTTAAAGTACATGGCTATTTCCTGTATAGAATCCTTTGGTATAGCCCTGAAGTTGTAAACCTGGCTCTTGTCTTGCTGCATAATGCTGCCGTTATACTGCCAGTATTTATTCACCAGGAATTTTTCCCTTTGGGCCTTGCTCTTTATTGCAAAAAGGCAAAGAATCGAAAATGTAAGAAGCCATTTCATAAATCCAAATTTAAAGAACAATCTCTATGCCAACTATAATCCTTTGCAATGTGCATAACTCGCTGCCTGGTAGTCCTGCCAATTCAGTAACTTTACATTGTGTCTGTTGCACCCTATGGCAAGGCTGCAACAGCTATCTGTTAACCCTAACTCTTATCAATATGCCATTTTTCAGCATCCAGTATCCAATATCGAGCATCAAGTATCCAGTATCG
>CAMPKR010000256.1 GCA_946887345.1 uncultured Bacteroidota bacterium
GGGCTATGCGGGCCACCCCTCCTAAAAACAGGAGGGGAGCTTTTTTTCTGGTGGTCTTGGTTGCTGTGTTTCAATGCTGTGTTACCCTCCCCAGCCGGGCAGGTATGCCCGGCATCCCCTCCCTGCCAGGAGGGGAGTCTTATAATTTTGTACAAAAAGTCCCGCATTGTTGGGATGCGGGACGGTAGGACGCAGGTCAGTATTTCTTATTGGATTTTATCAAACGAACAAAAAACAAACAAGCACTTAGCCTGCGCCCTGCAACAATGATAACAAAAGCCTGCCAGTGCAAAAACATAAATTACCGTTAAATAACGGGTAATGAAAAAGCCCCCCCGGTTGGACCGAGAGGGCTTTGTCATATTGTAAGTAAGTTATTATTTAACTGCAACAACCTTAGGCTGTACCTTCACTTCCTGCTTTACAGGAGCCTTAGCTTCTTCGGTATGTACTTTGGTTGCGATGGTTGGTGCGATAACCAGCGCAACGATAGACATCAGCTTGATAAGGATGTTCATAGACGGACCAGAAGTATCTTTAAACGGATCGCCTACAGTATCACCGGTAACAGAAGCCTTGTGTGGTTCTGATTTTTTGAAGTAAACCTCACCGTTGATCTCCACACCTTTCTCGAAAGATTTTTTAGCGTTATCCCATGCACCGCCTGCGTTGTTCTGGAACATACCCATCAGAACGCCACTAACAGTAGCGCCAGCCAGGAAGCCACCCAGAGCTTCAGCACCGAGGCCCGGCATAAAGCCTATGATTAACGGAGAGATGATAGCAATAGCGCCGGGCAGCATCATTTTACGGATAGAAGCTGAGGTAGAGATGGCCACGCAACGATCGTACTGAGGCTTGCCTGTACCTTCCAGGATACCGGGAATTTCACGGAACTGGCGGCGAACCTCTTCCACCATTGCCATTGCAGCCTCACCCACTGCACGTATAGCCAGTGAAGAGAAGATGAAAGGTATCATAGCGCCTACAAACAGGCAGGCCAGAACGTTAGCTTTGTAAATATCTATACCCGGGATGCCAGCGATACCTACATAAGCAGCAAACAGTGCAAGAGCAGTAAGTGCCGCAGAAGCGATAGCGAAGCCTTTACCCGTAGCAGCAGTAGTATTACCTACGGCATCGAGAACGTCAGTCTTTTCGCGAACCTCTTTAGGAAGCTCACTCATTTCAGCGATACCACCTGCGTTATCCGCGATAGGACCGAAGGCATCGATAGCCAGTTGCATAGCAGTGGTAGCCATCATACCAGCGGCGGCGATAGCCACACCATACAGACCAGCAACAGCGAAAGAACCCCAGATACCACCTGCCAGAACAAGGATAGGAAGGAAAGTAGACTCCATACCCATAGCCAGCCCACCGATCACGTTGGTAGCATGGCCTGTAGCTGACTGACGGACGATAGACATTACAGGGCGTTTGCCCATTGCAGTGTAGTACTCAGTAATGATACTCATCAGGGCGCCAACTCCCAGACCTATCAGGATGGCGTAGAATACATCCATATTAGTGAATGTAGTGCCGCGCAGTTCCATTGACCCGGGGAGGATGTTAGTGGTCAGGAAGTAAGCAGCAACAGCTGTCAGTATCATAGAACCCCAGTTGCCCATATTAAGTGCATTCTGAACAGCGGTAGTGCTTACGCCAACTTTGTCTGAGATACGCACCATCCATGTGCCGATGATAGAGAAGACGATACCTGTACCGGCTATCAGCATCGGCAGCAGGATAGGTGCCATGCCACCGAAGTTGTCAGCAGAAACTGTTTCGCGACCCAATACCATGGTAGCCAGAACGGTAGCCACATAAGAACCGAAAAGATCGGCACCCATACCTGCAACGTCGCCTACGTTATCACCAACGTTATCGGCGATAGTGGCAGGGTTGCGCGGATCATCTTCAGGGATACCTGCTTCTACCTTACCAACCAGGTCGGCGCCAACGTCTGCAGCCTTAGTATAGATACCACCACCCACACGGGCGAAAAGAGCGATACTTTCAGCGCCGAGAGAGAAACCGGTCAGCACCTCGATAGTGCGCTCCATTTCCTCGCTGTTAACGGCTGCATCGGGCGCGAAGATCATCTTTAGGATAATGAAAAGGCTACCAAGGCCGAGTACTGCCAGGCCGGCAACACCCATACCCATAACAGCACCACCACCGAAGGAGATGCCGAGCGCCTTGGAAAGACTGGTGCGGGCAGCATTGGCAGTGCGGACATTGGCCTTAGTGGCGATGCGCATACCGATGAAACCAGCGAGGGCGCTGAACACAGCGCCTATAACGAAAGCAGCTGCGATCATAGGGCTGGATTTAGGATTAGAATAACCCATAAAAGCCAGCAGCAGGCCTGCGATAATTACGAAGTAAGTGAGGATCTTATATTCAGCTTTCAGGAAAGCCA
This sequence comes from uncultured Bacteroidota bacterium, assembly GCA_946887345.1. Next base: position 2,426 of record CAMPKR010000256.1, read on the forward strand.
TAGCACCCTCAGCTATGTACTTTGCTATTTCCTTCATGCGGTCGTTTCCGGCGTCCTGTTTGCTTACCCAGGAGCCTTTAACGGCAGTATAAAGCAGAGCTAAAATGCCAAAGGCAGGAACAAGGTAGAAGATACTACTCATAGATTTTTAATATGGTTATTAAACAGGCGGCAAATATAGATGATAAAGGTTTAAAAACATAAGTGTCGTATATTTATCCACATCGTCTGAACACATATATTTTAATATATAAGCGTAGGGTATTATTATTGTGAAAATGAAAGGAAAAACGGAGATGTTGCCTGACTTCAGGCGATTATTAGACGAAGAGCTGGTGCGCAGGTATGCGGAACGCGGAGAGCAGGGAGCATTGCTTACCCTCTTTGAACGTTACGGGCATATAGTACTGGGCATCTGCTTCAATCATTACAGCACGGCCATGCAGGCCAAAGAAGCCACACAAAAGATCTTCAGCAAAATGACAGAGGACTTGCGAAAGGGGCCGATAGATAAATTCAAACCATGGCTGCTGAAGAGTATTAATAACTACATAGCCTGGAATTCGACCAACACAGTGCCTGTAAAACAAAACAGGATAATAGCACATTCGCAACTGGAATTTGAAGAAGTGGACAGCCGCTATGAAGATGACAATGTAGCAGAACTGATCTACACGGTGATACAAAGACTGGACAGGGACCAGAAAGAATGTATAGAGCTATTCTATTTTAACGGGAAAGACCATATACTGATAGCCAATGCCACCGGGCACACACCAGAACAGGTGAAAGGGTATATACAGAAAGGAAAGATTTTTATAAAACATAAAGTGCAGGAAGCTTTAAGACACGTGCGGCCATGATAAAAGAAGAAGTAAAACACATATTTGCCAGAAGTGCCTGCCTGAGCAAGAAGCAGTTTGAGAAATACCTGGCGGGCAATATGATAACCGAGGAGATATACGGAGTGGAACACCATATAAACGGTTGCCCGCTGTGTAGTATGGCCATGGATGGTATGCAGATGCGCACTGATGCTACCGAAGTGACAGCAGGACTGAATGCTGAGTTTCTGAAAGAGCAACTGGAGGCGATGCCTGAACCGGGAGCAGGCGGAGCCGCTGCCTACGTGAAGAACCTGAAGCAGGGACAGGGTGGTGCAAAGCCGATAGTGACGGGGCTGAAGATAGGCGTGGCCATAGCAGCCTGCGCCGGTATACTGTGGTTTGTGCAGCGGATAGGACAGAACAGCAAAGCAGAAGCGCAACTAGTGCAGACAGAAGGCGCCACAGGCGGTACAGAAACTGAGCAACCCGAAGAAAGGAGCGTAGTAGTGGAACAGCCACTGGTAGCGGAAGCACAGGGGCCTGTGAGCACGCCACCTGTGGAAACGCAACTGATAGAAGAAGCACCTGCGACACCGGAACCAGCGACATCGGAAAACAAGCCTGTAATTACTGGCCAGAAAAAGGAAGAGCAGAAAAAAGAAGTGAGCACCAAGCCTGTGACGCCAGTGACAGCGAAGACGTCGCCGGAAACTACAACGG
>CAMPKR010000257.1 GCA_946887345.1 uncultured Bacteroidota bacterium
GTATATACCCCGGCATCAGGAGCAGCATTTTGCCCCCTAATAAAGAAGCGACCTTCAGCACCGCCGAAGACCGCATATAATATTTACCATTGTATTCCAGTATCACACTATCCGGGCGATAACCCTTCTCCTGCTCTACCTGCTTCAGCAGCCTTTCCCCCGCCGCCGACTGTAAAGAGGCAAAGCGGAATATCTTCCTCCTGTCATTCCGTATAATAAACTGAACGGTGCTGTTGCAAAGGTTGCAGACACCATCAAAATACAGGACGGGCCCTGTATTCCCTCCGCTTTCCGCTCTGTTTCCCGCTCTGTTCACTACTTATTCGCTGCCTGCCACGCAGCCACGATAGAGTCAGCCTTTGGCTTTACCTCAATAGAGATACGCCTGTCCCTGTCTTCCATCGACTGCATAAAAAGATCGTTCATCTTCTCACCTACCAGTGAGTCCACTTTGGCATCATACTGGCTCTGGTTCATCGCCTGTTCCTTCTCATTACTGCAAGAAGCCATCATTACCACTCCTGTTACCGCTATTAATATCTTTTTCATTTTTCCGTTCTTAGTGGCCGCAAAGTTACCAATAAATAAAGCTTTTTCACAGGCGAACTCTTCTTTATAAACTTTAACATGGCTTTTCAGCCTCCACGTACAATTTTTGAACTAATTACCGTTAAAAAATCAGATATTTACACATATAAGTATGAGCTGTAATAGCCTCAAAATATTAACCCTCCTTTTCCTGTTTCTTTCAGCCGCAAAGACAGGCCTTGCCCAATCCCGTACCAACGATGGCAAAATCCTGGTAGGTGCTGTGATAGAAGGCAGGGACACCATTCCAATGCTTTTTCTCGATGAAGTGGAGAAGATAGCAGCCATGCCGAAGCACATCGCCAAAAAGAAGGCTGCTCACAACCGCCTCAGGTACAACATCTACAAAGTATATCCCTACGCAGTGATAGCTGCCGACGTGCTGAAAGACGTGGACGTGAACCTTGCCAGGCTGGAGAACAACAAAAAGGCTCGCCGTCAATACCTCAATTCCGTAGAAAAAGAACTCAACAAACGCTTTAAAGGCGAACTGGAAGATCTTACCATCAGCCAGGGACAGGTGCTGGTAAAACTCATCGACCGGCAAACAGGTAAGAACTGCTTCAACATCATACGGGAACTGAAAGGAGGCTTCTCGGCAGTAGTATGGCAATCGGTAGCACTACTCTTCAGCAATAGCCTGAAACGCGAATACGATGGCCAGGGTGCCGACCGCGAAATGGAACTCATCGTAGCCGAACTGGAAGCCTCCAACTACCACAAATACCAATACCGCATGCAGCAGCAGCGGATACATAACTAAATCAATTCTTTAAAATTCTCATAGCGTGCGACGAAGTACCACCTTATGCGACTGAGCTAATTAAGAGCACATATTTCCGCCTGTTTTAAAGCTCAAGAAGTATGGTTACGGCCTTACGCGCGATCTCCCTATACATCGCGGCATCCTTTTTTATTTCAGCTACCTGCTTGCCCAGTACCTCCCTGCGGTTGCGGGCAAAGTATAGTTCCGTTTCGTAAATAATGTTTTTTATCCGCTGCCGGTCAAAATCACCCAACGACTTCAGGTTAAACGATTCCAGCTTATCTATCAGCTCTCCCCTGAATTCCTCGCCGTTATTGCTTTCCCTTTCTGCAAGCTCCTGCGAAGCTGCGAGCACCACAAACATATCGTCGGTGGAAATCACGATATCAACCAGCTCACCTACGGATGGCTGTGGTAATCTTTTCAAAACCATTGTTTCCCGATTTTCTTCAAGTATCCACTGGTTATTCTCTGCATCCAGGTAGTAACGAATAGGACTCTCCCCGAAAACATCAATTTCCTGCATCGTGCTGAGCTTCCCCTGTATCTTCCCGGGATTAGCGATATAGAATTGTAACATGCCTTGTTTCTGGCCCCCTCATTTCTGCCTGGCCGCACCAGTAAGTTACGAAACAAAAAGCAGCGCCCGCTACGCCCTCACCATCTTTTTTGTTAACGGCAAAGTATATTTCCGTTCTTTATTAGTTCTATATTGAGCCTGAACACAAAACAGGTAGTTGCTTTACATATTATTTCCGCTGCATTCTGGCGTCAACATCAGGTTCTTAGCTGCGATAGCGCTTAGACTGTTCATCAAAAAGTAACGGTGTCCTGCTCAAAATAAAAGTTTCCCACATAGCCACCCTCTCCTGCGCCGCCACCCAAAACTCCTTCGTAACTTTACATAAGTAAGGCGCAACTGAGTCATTGAGTCATTGCGCAATTGTGAATTAATTATCAAACCCTAACTAAACATGCCGCTCACTAAATCAGGAGCCAAAGAGCTCGCGCGCTATCTCTACTTCCACACAGCAGCCTCACAAAAACAAATAGCCCAGGCTGTATTTGTTACTGAAAAAACACTTTATAACTGGATGCGCAGAGGCAACTGGGCCACACTTAAAAAAGCAACATTCTACTCCCCCGACCAGGAAACCCACTATCTCTACGAAGAGCTGCGCGCCATCAATAACAAGATACAGGCACGCGATGAAGAGAACCGCCACGGCACCAGGGAAGAGTTGGAAGCCAAAGCAAAGATCATTTCCATGATCACCAGCCTGAAAAAGAACGCCGATGATAAATGGAGAAATCCCGCCCCCGATTTCGAAATGCCCGACTTTAATTCACGCCAGCCCGAAGAATACGTGATTGTCTTCAAAGATCGCGATGGCACCTACTACCTGGATCCCAGCTGTAATGAGCGGAAAAAAAACGGTAAAGAACCGGAAACAAACCGGTAATAAAGCGGTAAAAAACCGGAACGATACCGGTATAGTATCGGTAACAAGAAAAATGAAAAACCGCTCCCATGGCTTATCCCATCTGCTCTGGATTTATCAAAGCGGTAATAAAACCCTATCTAAAACAATTGAATATTTAAAATGAATAGATAAAGGCATGAGAAAGACCGCCAAACAAAAAACCACCGTCAGGCACGGTGGTTATGATAATAGTAAAAGCTGCCTGCCGGCAGCTTCTACTATTATCAATAGGAGTACATATTATTGAACGCGATACTTCACTTTCAGGGTGCAGTTCAGCACCTTATCAGTTGGCTTACGCATGTTCACACCTACGAAGTAGTACAGCTTAGTACCTGTCTTCATATAGTCAAGCAGGTTGATGCCCGGTGAAGGAACGAGCTCTATAGTGCTGGCCGGCGCATCAGGAACTACATCATTAGTACTGATAACGATCGGATCAGGCTTTGAATCAGAATACATCATAGCCAGAGCCGTGTAGAAGTTAGAAGCGTCATTGTTAGCATCAGAGTTGTTGATCACCAGTTCCATGTCAGTAACGGTAACACTGGTAACGTCGCCCATACCTATCAGGTTAGAATAAGCTTCCAGCTGGGAAGTCAGTTCCAGCGGCACTTCTACCGTATCAGGGTAGGTAGTCATAGTCAGGTTAGTGATAACCGGAACATCAAAAGTGGCGTTAGCACCATCAAAGCTGAAGTCCAGGTCCACACCGGCCTCTTCTTTTGCTTTTTTCTTGATAGCCTCACAAGAAGTGAAAACCGACATGCTGCCGATAAAAGCCAAAAGGCTTAATGAGAGTATTAATTTCTTCATTTTCCAGGTGTTTTGCACAAAGCTAGCGCCCTGATAATAATGAGTGCAGGCAATGTTCTGGATGGACGTGATAATGTTCTGAAATGCTCAGAGGCGGGAAAGTAATTCATCTTTGTAGCTCCGGGATACAGGCAGCGACGTTTCCCCGATCCGGACCTGGGAACCGATAACTTTTTCGATCTTAGAAAGGTTCACCACATAGCTGCGGTGGATGCGCAGGAAAAGGTCAGCATCCAGCTGTTCGATATAGTTTTGCATGGAGGTGCGTATAAGGTACTTGCGTGTAGTGGTGTAGACACATACATAGACATGATCGCT
>CAMPKR010000258.1 GCA_946887345.1 uncultured Bacteroidota bacterium
TATTATTTATGTCAGTTAAAATCCGCCTGCAGCGTCATGGCTCAAAAAAACGCCCTTTCTACTTTATCGTAGTAGCAAACAGTGTAGCACCCCGCGATGGTAAATTCATCGAGAAACTGGGCACCTACAATCCACTTTCAATCCCCGCAACAGTACGCATCAGCCGCGAACGCGCTCTGCATTGGTTGCAGAAAGGTGCACAACCTACCAACACAGTGCGTCGCATATTGTCTTTCAAAGGCGTACTGTACCTGAAGCACCTGATGCGTGGTGTGTCTCTTGGCCTCTTTGATGAGAAGACAGCCATGGACAAGTTTGAAAAATGGAATGGTGAACACGAAGTACTGGTTGCAAACCGTGAGGAAGCTCACCGTAAGCACAAGCAGGAAAAGCGTCATGCTACTATCCAGGAGTCAGTTCGTCGTGTAGAAGAAAAAATGGCGGCGCGCCAGGCTTCTGAGGAAGTTCCTGCTGAAGAAAACACTACAGAAGAAGCTCCTGCTACTGAAGAGCAAACAGAAGGCTAGTAGGCTCACAAGCTTAGAAAATATAAAAGTCCTGAACACGGGTTCAGGACTTTTTTTGTGCTCGTTTCATTTATCTAATCGCCTGGCCGGCTTCGTAATATTTCTGGGCGGTGGCCGCATCTCCTTTGTGATGGTAGATAAAGGCCATGGTCATATATCCCTGGCGCACAAGGCTACCATCCTGCTTGTCCATAGCCTTTTCCATCGCAACGTTTACGTTTTCTACGGCCAGGTCAAAACTTCCCTGGAGGGCCTGCGCTTTCGCCAGGCCGAGGTAGGCATTTATAAAGGTTGGGTAGTTTTCCAGCATGCTCCCGTATATCTGTAGTGCGAGGTTGATGTCCCCCATCGTCAAAGCAATCTGCCCTGCCGTCACTTCTGTCTGCAGATCTAGTTTGGAAATACTGCGTGCCTTGGATAATGCTTCCATGGATGCCTGTGTATTCCCTCCATTAAGATGTTGTAGAGATAGGTTAAGCCAAAGATCCATGTCTTCCGGATACTTATTCGTCGCAGCCGTAAGGTAACGGATTGCATTTACGCTGTCATTTGCTTTGATGGCTAATGATGCTTTATAACCGAGGCGTTCGGGGTCGTTTTTTAGTACAGCACAGAGAGGAACTCCATCGGCCTCTATGATGTGTATGGCCATGCCTGATGGAAAATACTCATTTTCAAGTTGTTCCTTGTCAAGAAAACGACCAAAGTATAGACCGTAGTCCCAATCTTGTTCATTTTTTTCGTAGAAACGGTTGTAAACATATTTGATAGGAACGGGTGAGAATATAGCATAGGCGGAAACCGGCTCTACACAATTGGTGGCTACCACCACAGTATCCTTGTTATTTAGTTTACTCAACTCATTTTCCTTTAACCACTCAAAGCCTTCCTTAATAGAATTCATGTAATAATCGGTCTCGTAGTTTCCGTAGGCTCCTTTGATACCGCCTGTCAGCTCATTGAAATAGACATATTCATTAGGATGGTTCGCAAACATAAACCTGGCCGGCAGTGCGATAAGTACCACCAGCAATCCTGCAAATGCATACTGCACTCCTTTTTTGGTGATTAGTTTGCCAACATACGTATAGAAGAGCGCTGCAATAACAGCCATCGGCGGAACAACAAAAAGTGCATGCCTCAATCCGTCATAAAGTACCGCCTTCTTATACAGGATATACAATACCGGGAAAATGGTAATAAAGAAAAGCACCCAAATAAAAATTGAATTGAAACTCTTGCGTATTTTGTAAGCGAGGATGCAACCACCTGTAAAGCCGATAATTAAATATAGTGGCAGGCCTATAAGCATCCATTTAGGTAAGTAATACCAGGGCACCTGCGTGCTTTCTATTCGCTGACCTTCAAACAGCATCTTTACTTGTAGTGGATAGCTGGACATTATCCGCAATGCTTCCAGCGGGTTGCTCAGCGGTGCTTCAAGGGCATACGGCCACCAAAGAATAGCAACGAAATATCCTATAAAACAGGTGAGAGCAAAATGGATAAGTGTTTTAGAGAACGCTTTCGTGCCAAACAATTTCTTTTGCCACAGAATTAACACGTAAAAAAGACCGAGGTAAGCAAACAAAAGCAAACCACCTATACGTATGCTAAGGCATAGGGCAATGGCAAGACCAAGTAAAACGGTATGTTTCCATTTCAGGTTCTCCAGGTTCTTTAACCAAATCACCATTGCATACAAGGCAAGGATATAAGTAGCTGCAAACGGCGGGTCTTTGGGATTATTGAAAGATTCACCAAGGTAACGCCCCGTGAAGAACAAGAGGATCATTGCCAGGATACCGGCCTTCCAGCCTCCTAATTCACGGGCAAGAAGTCCGGTTGCCAGCAGGCCGGTGAAGCCGAAAAGCATACACCAGTAGTGGCGCAAAAGAAAAACGTCTTTAGGGGCGAAGACATCTATAAGCATTGCAGCGAAGCCGTCAAAGAAGCCTCCGTAATACTGAAGCTCTTTTTTTAAAATATACTCGTCAGTAAGTACTGTCTTATTCTCTCCGAATGTTTTGATGTAATTCCATACATGGGTTCCGTAGTTGTATTGAGTGACACCATCACCCGAAATACCATAGGCAGGTACGACCAGTGTCATATAAATAAAGGTGACCGCTGCCAGAGACCAAAATATATTCCTCAGCATTTTATCGTCCGGTTGGAACATCTTTCAAAACTATTGTGTGGTGAGAGAATCTGATGTTTTCTTTGCTTTTTGCTTCATCGCTTTTTTGAAGCGGCTCATTATCTGTATCAGGACCAGGGTGTCTTTTAAAGCCTTCTTCACGATCTTCATAGAGGCGCCCTTGCTTTCCCCGTAAGTGCGCGGCAAATATTTCGATTCCACCTCTATTACCCTTTTTTTCTGGTAAAGAAGCTTGGCGCATATCTCGCTTTCTATCAGTGAGCTGGTTAGTTCCAGGTTTAGTTCACGTATGTCTTTACGCTTATAAACTTTTGTCCAGTTCACATCCTTAAGCGTAATGCCCAGGAACATCGCATTCAGTTTTTTATTGCAGAGGGAAAGCGCATTACGAAAGAGGTTATAAGAGGTGTTTTCCTTCCTGTAAAAAGAAAGGAAATGGTTGTCAGCTATTTCGGGAAAAGGTAAATACTCTTTTACATCAAATTGGCCATCTCCCGGAATAAAGCCGATATTCTCATACTTGGCTGTATCATAAATAGAACGGAGCGCACCCCCTATCCCTTTGTTCACCTCATGTGAAACCACGCGCACCTGGGGATAAACGTTGGCGAGGTCATTGGCTACTACTCTTGAGCCATCGCTGCTCCGGTCATCCACAATGATCACCTCAAAGGTATCAGTCATCTGCTTCAGCACGTCTACAAGATCCTTGGTCACTTTACCGAGTGTTCCGGCCTCGTTATAACATAATATCCCTACAGACCATGTTTGCATTCTGAATCAGAAAAATATATAAAGTAGTAAAATAACACTGTCCCGGTAGCAGGGACAGACAGTAGTGCAATATATCTACCTTCTGCGGAAAAAAGAAGTTACAGCAGAGATTAAATCTGGGAAAAAGGGAGCCTATTTCAAAACAGGCATCACTCCCTTGGCCGAGTAGTTGCCTTTGGAGTAGTCGCTCTGCGGCGACATTGTTTTGCTATTGTTGTTCTCTACTCCGTATACAAATACAAGAGCAGCTATAATTATGTAAACGCTTACTAAAGTAACAGTAAGCCATTTAGCACCTGCATGTTCCCTGTGGGGTAAATGATAAGCCATTGTTCTTTCCTGTCTGATTCTTAAAGTACAATTACACCAATAGGCTTCTTTGTTTAATGTTTTAACAGCAAATTTTAAGCCAAATTTCACTTTTCACACGTGTTTTTGCCATTCCAGGAAAATATTTTCATAGAAAAGGCTGCCATCGGCAGCCTTTTCTAAATAGGAGTA
>CAMPKR010000259.1 GCA_946887345.1 uncultured Bacteroidota bacterium
TTACCAGGGTGCAAGCCGAAATAATGATACGTTTGTACCTATTCATCATATTAGATATTTTAATAGTGTTTTAATGGTGATTTTTTCCCAAGGTCAAAATATTGATAAATTTACTACATAATGACGGCATTATGACAAAACGGTAATATTTAATGATAAGAGGGTTTTATGCGACGATAAAATATAGTCGGCGAAATTGTTTTTTCGGTTAGTCGAAACTGCTGAGTTGTATTGTTTTCGGTTCCAGCCTTACCGCATTTTAAATATTTCGGCAGAAAACGGCATCTTGGGGTTGGTTAATTTTAAACATCGCAGATATGTTTGTCCATTTCAGCTCTTGTCCTGTTATTTCAGGGTCTTTTCAGTGTGCATAACTCCGCTTTTCTAAATCACCCAAAAAACTATCTTTGTCTCCAAACCAAACTTTCAATGCGTTTCATTGTCACATCCACTGCCTTACTGAAAAATTTACAACAGATAAGTGGTGTTATCAGTTCTAATACCGTGCTTTCCGTCCTGGAAGATTTCCTCTTCGAGTTAAAAGGTAATACACTTACCCTTACAGCTACCGACCTGGAAACAATGATGCGCGTGCAACTTGATGTGAACGATGCCCAGGGCGACGGTCGTATTTGCATTCCTTCTAAGATACTTACAGACTACCTGAAGAATCTTCCCGAGCAGCCCATCACCTTCAATATCAACGAACAGGATCTCTCAATAGAAATGTCCAGCGACGTAGGTAAGTACCGTATAGGCGGCGAAAAGGCAGATGACTTCCCTAAGGAGCCGGCTCCCGGTGATACAACCGGCTTTAAAATGTCGTCTATAGCGCTGCTGGAAAGCATCAATAAAACACTCTTTGCAGTTAGCACCGATACACTTCGTCCGCAAATGACGGGTGTATACTTCGAAATGTCAAAAGACAATATCACTTTTGTTTCTACTGATGCTCACCGCCTCGTACAGTATCGCCGTACTGACGTTAGCTGTCCTGCGCAGGAAGGCGTGGTAGTACCAAAGAAGCCGCTGCAACAGCTGCGTGCTACGTTGCCTGCCGACGAAACACAACTCGAACTCTCTTACAACAGCAGCCATCTATTCGTGAATTCCGGTCGCATGAGCATGAGTTGCCGCCTTATAGACGCCAAGTTCCCCGACTATAAAGCAGTTATCCCCGGTGATAACCCGTATAAGCTCACTATCAACCGTGCAGACTTTGTGAGTGCTCTTCGTCGTGTAAGCATATTTGCCAATAAAACCACCAACCAGGTAGTACTGGATATCAATGGTAATGCCCTTCAGCTGAGCGCCCAGGATATTGACTTCTCTTATGAAGGAAAGGAAATGCTGAGCTGCCAGTACAATGGTGAGGATATGAAGATCGCCTTTAATGCCAAACTGATGGTCGAAATGATCAACAATATGGATGGTGATGAAATGCAGGTAGAACTAAGTACTCCCACACGCGCCGGTATTTTCCGCCCTATGGAAAAAGCTGACAGCGAGGATGTATTGATGCTGCTGATGCCACTGATGGTAGGCGTTTAATTCACAAATAATAGATTCACTATGAGCGAAGCTAACTATCCCAAGATATATCTCTATCAGCGGATAGTAAAGGCCAAGCTATACATTGACGCACACTACCGGCAGCAGATAGACCTCGATAATATTTCCGACGAGGCCTACTTTTCCAAATTCCATTTCATTCGCACCTTTAAGAAGATCTACGGCAAAACACCGCATCAGTATCTTACTGCTGTCCGTATAGACGCCGCGAAAATTTTGCTCTGTGACGAGGCCCAGGTTTCATCTGTTTGCCTGGAATTGGGTTTCGAAAGTATCAGTTCATTCTCCGGCTTGTTCAAAAAACACACGGGCTACACTCCCTCAGAATACCAACAGGCCCGGCTTATTATCAAAGAACAAACTAAGTCCACGCCGCAAAAGTTCGTTCCTGCCTGTTATGGCTACACAATGGGTTATTTCGAAAAAGGCAATTTTCAAGAAGCGACCTTGTAGAATTGTGCCCATCTTTGTCCCCTAAATCAATTTCGTATGGTAACAAGAATGTCTCATAGCTGTATCTATGTGCTCGATCAGGACAGCGCTTACAATTTCTACGTCAATATTCTCGGCTTCAAGGTCCATACCGATGCCTCTTTCGGCGAAGGCAATCGCTGGCTTACGGTTTGTCCGCCTCAGCAGCCAGACCTGGAAATAACACTCATGCCCGTTAAGGCAGGAATGGGCTTAAACCAGGAAAAGGCTGATATGCTGCGCCAGCTGGTTGAAGGCGGCACCTTCGGCTTTGGTGTTTTTGAGTGCGATGATATTTACGCCACCTACGAAGAACTGAAAGCCAAGGGAGTAAAGTTCAAGAAGGAGCCTAAAGAAGAATTCTATGGAATAGAGGCGCTCTTCTCAGACGATTCCGGCAACTGGTTCAGCCTCGGCCAGAAACAGAAATAGAAAAGAACGAAAGAAAAGTCCGACACTAGTGTCGGACTTTTAATATTTACAGATTTTGAGCTCACGGCAAATCTTCAAAATCGCGAGAATCGTGGTTCTAACTAAGCCTCGCCAGCGCCGCTTCCAGCTGCGCAAACATCTGCGGTATCTCCTCCAGCTTCGCAGTACCTACGCTCAGCCGGTACCACGGGGACTTCGCATCAGCGCCAAATGCATAGAAAGGAACGATGGCCAGCTTGGCCTCGGTAAGCAAATAAGCGCTCACATCTTTCTGCGTGGCTAACATAAAATCGCCGTCTTTTTTACCCGCTACGTCTATTTTTATGGTCAGGTACATTGCAGCCTGCGGTGTTATCGCATCTACATTATATCCTTTCTTTTTCAGCGTTTGGAAGCCATCATAAATGGTTCTCAGTCTCAGTTCCAGGCCTTCCTTAAAACGGGAAACATAAGCCGCTATAGCTTCCTTATTCGCCAGGTATTTCGCCGCGGCCTTTTGTTCTGCCATCGGTGCCCATGCTCCTATATGGCTCAGCAGGGCCTTCATCTTGCCTGTCACATATGCCGGCCCAAGCGACCAACCCACACGTAACCCCGTTGCAGAAAATGATTTAGATAGTCCGTCAATGAAAATAGTATACTCCTTCATCTCCGGTCTTAGTGATACAGGATTATGATGAACGTTATCTCCGTAAGTAAGCGTAAAATACATCTGGTCAAACATCACGTAGAGCTTCTTTTCATCTGCTCCGCGTTTTTTGTTCTCCTCTATTACCAGGTCACATATTTTTTCGAGTGTATCTTTTTGCAGCGTAGTGCCCGTAGGGTTCTGAGGTGTGCAGAGGCAAAGAAGTGCCGCGCCCGGTATATGCGGCGCAATGTCTTCTGCCGTCGGCATAAAGTTATTTTCAGGCCTCGCTTCCACCATACAGTGCTCACCTTCGTTCATATGCACGTAGTGGTTGTTGTTCCATGAGGGCACTGCATATATCACCTTGTCCCCCCTGTTCACTATGCTGCGGAACATGGAGTAGATCAGCGGGCGGCCACCACTGGCTATCAATACTTCATTCGTGTCATAACTGATTCCAAGTTGATCTTTAATGAAGCCGGCAACCGCCATCCTCAGTTCCAGCACACCATCCCCGGGGGGATAGTTGGTCTGCTTGTCTTTATATGCCTGGACGATCAGGTCTTCCAATTCCGGTGGTATCGGAAATATCTTTGGGTCAAAATCGCCGATAGTATAATTGTAGATCTTTTCTCCCTTGCTGATACGGGTGTTGATCTCGTTCCCGAGGCGTACTATCTCCGACCCTATCAGGGTCTCTGCCAGCTGGCTCAGTTGACTCATAATTTCAATATTGCGGGCAGCAAAGATAATATAATAATATCTCCTGCGTTTGTCAAAACCCGAACAAAAAAATCCCGCACTTATGTGAGGGACTCACAAATATCAAAGCCTGGTCAAGCCCTTAAT
>CAMPKR010000260.1 GCA_946887345.1 uncultured Bacteroidota bacterium
AACGTAGCCTCATTTCAAAATTTAGGAATAAATGTAATAAATAAATTATTCAAGCACAGTAAGATTTTTTTACAGCAGCACCTAATTAGATTGGACTCCGGCTTTTAACGTTTCCTTCTTTTACACTTTAACAATTTACGTTATGAGGCCTTGCACTTTGTTTATATTTTGGGAGAGCAAATAAAAGCCTATGAAATATTTTACTCTCCTCTTCGTCCTGTTGGCTTTCGCGTCCTGCGACACGGAAAAGTCTTACAAATGCGACTGTTCCAGCAATATGGGCCGCATACTTTATGAATACGAAGTGGAACATAAACAAGCATCAGACGGTGTTCCCAGCTGCGAAGCAGCCGAAGATTCCATTGCGGCTATATATCCCAATGCCCAGGTACAGTGTTACTTCTATAACGTAGGTAACTAGTCCCGCTTCGGGAAATCAGGTATGACTTTTATGCTTACTGCTTTAAAGCCGGGGCATGAAAGATAACCTGAAAAAATTGTTTGAGAACTACGCAAAGGCCTTTGATGCGCTCGACTTTAAGACCCAGGCAGAGTCCTTTACCGATGCATTTATAATGGCGGGACCACAAGGAGCAGTTTCACAAAGCAGAGCGGAATTCCTGGCCAATGCCGAACAAGCCGTCTCTTACTACGAAAGAGTAGGTATGAACTCCGCAAAGATGCTCTCCGCCAGGGAGGAATCTATCAGTCATGACTATAGCATAGTAACAGTTCATTGGGGTGTAACATTCAGGAAAACCGGGAATTTGCTGGTAGAATTTGATGTTTCCTACATCGTACACTCTTCTTTGCACGATCCTAAAATAATACTTGCCATTTCGCATGAAGATGAGCAGGAAGCAATGAAGAAACTAGATGTGCTGAAAGATAATTAGATATTACTTATTGGCTTCAGATCTCAGCCACTCTAACGAAGCGCTAAAATAAGCCGGCCTCACCTGGTAAGGATAGTATTCATATTTGCAATTGTCTTCATTGAGCGAATATCCCTGGCGATGATCCTCGTTGGCTTTCTTCATCCAGGTATAAGCTTCCTGCAACTGCCCCATTTCGTGAAGACAAAGAGCCTTATAATACTCCGCGTCGGAGAATCCCTGGTAGAGAGACAATGCTTTATCAAAAGCTTCAATAGCCTGTTTATAATTTTCTGCCTGGTAGCTGACAACTCCAAGATAGAAGAAGTGATTATAATGAACCCATTTGTTTCCTCTTGTCTTTAAGGTCTCTTCAATGCAATTACTGATGTAATGTTCAGCGCTATCAAGAAGGTTGAGCTGCAGGTGGCACAAGCCTATATACAGATCGTAGGGATGGTCCATCACGGTCCGCTTACCATATTTTGCCTTTGCTTTCTGAAAATCGGCCAGGGCTACCTTATAGTTCTTCTCAAAGATGCACTTCATGTAGCCCCTGTATTCAAGCCACTGTTCAGGATCATACTTTACAGCGCTATCAAGAAATGGTCTACCCAGTTCGTATTTATTGGCTTTGTACAAAGGCATGGATTTCTGTTGCCAGAAATAGGCATTGGTAGGCATTACCATAAGAGCGCTATCGAGATACGCCTGGTGCCTGGCAGAACCGAGGCTATAGCTCCAGGAGCTATCGAAGTAGGCTTTAGCTCTCAGGGAATCCTTCCTTGAATACTGGCGCTGAGCCGATGCAGTCAATGAAAGCAGCATTAAGATGACGATCGTGCCGGACTTTATTTGCATAACGTTACAGACAGAACAAGAAACAAAAAAGAAAGTTAAGCAAAACACAAAGTATAAAAGAACGTATATTAGTATCTAAACGCGATACGTATGTATATAGTAAGAGACATTTTCCAGCTAAAGTTTGGTCATTACCGGGATGTAAAGGCCCTACTCGATGAAGCCATGAACAGCGGCATGTTTTCCCGGGACTGCAAGCCAAGGGCACTCAGTGACTTTACAGGCGATGCTTACCGCCTTGTACTGGAACAAGGCTTTGATAGCCTGGCCGATTTTGAAAAAACGCTGACTGACGATTTCAAAAAAGAGGAATGGCAGAAATGGTATGTGCGCTTTAAGCATCACATAGAAAGCTCGCACAGGGAAATAATGAAACAAGTTATGTAACTGCTTATGCCAAAAATATGGGTGGAACACCCGACGGTTCTGCACGGAACCAATATAGACTTATTGCCCCTTGAGGAAGGTCATTTTGACGAACTGATATCTCTTGCAGCCGACAAGCGGATATGGGAGTTCTATGTGGGTGACTGGTCGGTACCGGATAAATTCAAAGAAGTCTACCTGGGATCAATTCGCAAAAGAGAAAAAGGTACGGAATATGCTTTCGTCGTATTCCATAAGCCAGCGCAAAAGATCATTGGCTCTACCCGATTTCTTGATATCAATGCCCGTGACCGGTACCTGGAAATAGGCGGCACCTGGCTGATACCTGAGTATTGGGCTACCGAGGTGAACTTCGATTGTAAAATGGCCTTACTTACTCACTGCTTTGAAACCCTGGGCACCAATAGGGTCTATCTGAAAACCCAGCACGATAACATTCGTTCACGCAAAGCTATAGAAAAGATAGGCGGTGTTTTTGAGGGTGTCATCCGCCAGCACATGCTTAAGGACGATGGCACGTTCCGCAGCTCGGCATATTTTAGTATTTTGAAAGAAGAGTGGCCGGAAAAGAAGCTGAAATTGTCGCAGCTGCTTAGTAACAAACTTGCACAACAGCATAACCAACCGATCACACAATGAGCTATACTACACTCAACGGCATATCCACGTTTCGAATCAACAACTACGACGAAGCCGTGGCGTTCTATTGCAATTTCCTGGGCTTCCATTTAGACTGGGAGCATAGGATGGCTCCTGATGAGCCGGTGTATATGCAGGTATCAAAGAATGGCCTGGCTCTTCACTTATCTGACAATCCGAGATTCCAAACCGGATCGGTGGTGTTTGTAGAAACCAGGGGACTTGATGAATTGAGAAAAGAGATTGAAGCCAACAAAGGTCAATTTGAGCTCGCAGAGATAGAAGACACGCCTTGGGGAACGAGGCAACTGGAGATAACAGACCCCTCAGGCAACCTGCTGCGTTTCAATCAAAATGCCTGAGAAGACTCAGCCACCATTTTCAGCACTTCTTTTTTGCCCGACCAGCGGATGGGTGTGAAGGTTTTGTCTTCATGCTTATTGTAGTCGATAAAAAAATTGGCAATTTCCCCGCTCATATGCTTATTTAGATCCTTTACATCTTTTATCTCTGCGTACAGTTTCGAGCTGTGAGACACTGCCACTATACGATCATTTCGTACCGCCTTCTCATTTTTTCCTTTTTGCCTGGCCTGCAAAACACCGATAGGTCTGCATTGTACCAGGCAACCCGTGAAAGCGGTCTGTTCCATAATCACCAATACATCCAGCGGATCGCCATCCTCAGCTTTGGTGCCGGGCACAAAACCGAAGTCGAAGGGGAAAACCGTGCCTATAGGCAGGGTCTTCTTCAGCTTGAAAACACTTTTTTCAGGGTCATAAATGAATTTGTTCTGGCTGCCGCGTACGGTCTCGATGATCACGTTCAGCATGCCATCCTCAGTAGGCGATATGTTTCTGAAATTCATAGTAACAATCGCAAAAAAATAATACCATTTGCGTGGTACAGCTTTTATAAATAGTATAAGAGAATGTATTTTAGTAAGATAGAACCATTGAATGGCTATAGGCAGTAGAAGCATTTCATCATTTACGGTGCACAACAGGGTTAAGATCGTGCACGGCGGCTCGGAGTACTTCCGGCTCATGCTGCAGATGATAGATGGAGCCAAATACACGATTCATCTGCAGGTCTACATCTTCGAGGACGACGAAACAGGTAAGCAGGTAGGTGATGCACTGATGAGGGCAGCGCAGAGAGGTGTTAAAGTCTATGTA
>CAMPKR010000261.1 GCA_946887345.1 uncultured Bacteroidota bacterium
GACTCGGTAAGAAGAAGGGGCAACAGGATAGGCCTCATGGATGTGGTGCTGAGCGGGATAACCCATACCGGTAAGGACGAGAAGTATATTTTCAGGACGAACTCTCTACTGACGGGACTGGCGAACTATAACACCATTGAGGGAGTAAGTATTGCTCCTAAAGTATTCTGGAGGTACAACCTGGATACATTCCACGCGCTCTCAGGTGCAGTGGGTTTGAGGTATGGATTTGAGAACACTCACTTTAATGCAATTGGCAGGGTAGGGTATACTGAAAGATCGAGAGAATGGCGGGGCAGGTCGTGGACAGTGGGTATTGAGGCTGGGAAGTATGTTTTTCAGTTCAATCCGAACAACCCCATCGAAGGGTTGTACAATACGATAGGTACATTATTCTACAGGAAGAACTATACAAAGATCTATGAGCGTTGGAATGCTGCGGCGTTCTTTGGAAGGAATTACGGGACGGGGCTAAGATGGAATGCGCAGTTTGCTTTCCAGAAGCGCATTCCGATTTCTAATACTACTGACTTCAGTTTTGCCAAGCCAGAGGTGGGTGGGTTTACTGAGAACATTCCGACCGAGTTTAAGACGATGCTTTGGGAGGAACACAACGCCACATTGCTGAGAGTTACCGTTGCCTACCAGCCAGGCTATACCTATACGCAGTATCCTGATTACCTTGAGGCGCACGGCAGCGAAGCCCCTGTCTTCACTATACAATATGAGAAGGGAATACCAAACCTGTTTAGCAGTAAAGTGGACTTTGATAAGTGGCGCGTGTCCATGCGTGACAATCTGGGCCTGAGGCTGCTAGGTAGCTTATCGTATAATGTTGTTGCGAGTGGCTTTCTGAATACCAGCTATGTCAGTATTCCAGACCTCAACCATCTAAATGGGAACCAGCTTCTGCTTGCGTCTCCATACCTTGAGAGCTTTCAGCTGGCTCCCTATTATATATACAGTAACAAGGAGCCGCTATATGGTGAGCTTCACCTGGAATGGAAGCTGAAGGGTTTTCTTACTAACAAGATACCACTGTTGCGACAACTACGTTGGTACCTCGTAACCGGCGCTAATGGTTTTTATGCTAATGATGGTCTGTATCATGTGGAAGCATTTGCAGGGATAGATAACCTGGGGTATGAGAAGATGCGCTTCCTAAGGCTTGATGTAGTGCAGGGATGGAACAGCTTTAACCAACGTATGACAGGTATACGCATAGGTATAACGCAAGATGGACTGCTACGGGTGAACCTGAGTGATACTAACGGGGAGTGGTAGTAGGCTGTTTTGGGACATTTCGGAGAGAAGGGGAAGGGGTGATTTGCAGCTGGTATTCTTTTGTTGATAATTAAACAAGAGTAACTTAGGCGCTCATATAATATTTAAATGACTTCAGATCTAAGATCGCGGGCGACCCTTATCAGCCTTTTCTTTTTATTTCTTATTGTGCTTGTTCCCGGAACCGGCTCCCATGGAGATATGACCTATTGGGAGGCATGGGCTATAAGTAATGTTCGTGGTGGATTGAGCAATACTTATTCTGGAACGACGGATTATCTTCCTCTTTACCACTATGTGCTTTACATATATGGAATCCTGCAGGGAAGTGAGGAGGCAATAATAGCGCATATAAGGTACCTGAAGGTAGTAACCGTTCTATTTGACCTGATAGGACTATGGGTGGTGTACAAGTGGATAGAGAAAAAGGTGGACTTTACTTACCTGTTCTTTGTTTGTATTTTCAATCCAGCCTTCTCATATAACAGTATTTTGTGGGGACAAATTGATGCGATACAAAGTGCCCTGGTATTTGCCGCTTTCTATTCATTGTTCAGGCGCAATATTATAGTTAGTGTACTTCTGATCATTTTAGCATTAAACTTAAAACTTCAGGCTATAATATTCCTGCCGTTATATGGGATTATGCTTTTAGACGCCTGCTTTGCGGCAAAGAAGTGGAAAAGCTTAGTTAAGGGTATAGCGTGTGCGTTGGTGATGGAGGTGGTGATTCTTTTACCATTCATTCAGAATGAAGCCGGCCGCGAGGGTTTACTAAACGTTATCACGAACTCAGTTGGGAAGTTTGGTTATGTAACGTGGTTCGCCTATAACTTTTGGTGCCTCTTTCTAACCAAATCAACAGAAATACCGGATAGTACGATATGGTTTTCAACTATAAGCTACAAGACTGCCGGACTTGTCCTGTTTTTCACTTCTTCCTTTTTTGCAATGCTGCCACTACTAAGCCATATGTTTAATAATATCTTTTCAAAGGTCAAGAGGCCAGCAGTTCGGGAACAGGTGTGGCTCTCCGGTGCGCTGATATCTATTTTGTTCTTTTACCTGAATACTGAGATGCATGAACGATACAGCCATCCGGCATTTTTATTCATCATAGCTTATAGCTTTTATTCACGACGCTTTTTTCCGCTGGTATTAATGTCCCTTGCTTATTTCCTGAATTTGGAAGGCATTCTTCACTGGCTACGTCTTAATAAGTACAGTACTTTAATATTTGACCCCGCTTTTGTTTCGTCCATATACCTTATCTTGATCATATACCTTTTCTATCAGCTGTATGGATTGAATAAACATGTGAGGAGTTCAGATGTCACTATCAAACCGTTGGAGAAAGTTTAGTTGTAGTGAACGTTCAAGTATGCACCCGACATCTCTTTTTTTAAATTAAAGTCCATGTTTTCCCGGTCTCTTTTTCATAAGTTTTTGTTCTTAGGAATTCTTTTATTCTTTTGCCACACCTATTATCATGACATGTTGTTTATGTTTCCCTATGGTATACATACGGGAGCACAGGCTGACAGATTAGCTGTTGCCATTAGCTTTTTTGACAATGGAATGAACTTCCTTAAGCCAGCAACCTTTAGTCAGTATTCTAAAGGAGGCATAATTGGAGTAGAATTTCCTATACAGGCGTATGTAGCAGCAATAATGGGGAAGATCTTCGGGAGAGACCAGATCAGCTTTTTCTTCCGTTTGGAAGATACGCTAATAGCCTGCGCCGGATTATTTTTCCTATTCCTGGCGTGTTATCGGCGGACCAAGAGTTTCTTTATTTCCATTTTATGCCCCCTATTTATTTTCTGTTCGCCGGTTTACATAGGTTACACCTGTAACTATCTCCCAGATGCTGCCGGCGCATCATTAGCGATGGCGGCGTTCTATTTTGTACTTGATTTTATCGATCACGAACGAACTGAGACCTTTGCCATTGCAATCTTCCTGCTGACCCTTGCTGCACTGATAAAGACTTCAGTGGCAATATACCTCATAGGCTTTATTGGTTTTACATGTATCGAGAGGCTTGTATATTGGAATAAGTATAATTACAAACAGACTTTAGCGCTTGCCGGGGTTTCTATTTTTTCAGTAGGTGCTTTGGTCTTCAGTTACTTGTACATTAAATACCTTAACACAACTTATGAAGCCTGGTTATTTCTGAGTAGGGCCAGTCCGTTTTCAGGATTGGAGGACTTCCTATACTACATCAATGTATCGTTTAAACACTTATGGCTAAACGAATATCTGGTACTCCCGCAATACCTGGTTCTGGCTGCGGTTGTTTTTTCTGCTATTCCATCTCTTCTGAAGAAGAGAGCAGGAGTAAGGCAGCTTTTGCTGGGCCTGTATTATTGCATTGGTGCCATGTGTGTATTTCTACTAATGGGGAACCCGATGCAGGGACATGACTACTACTTCGTTTCAATATTTATCCCGTTTATAGCGTTCATAATGCTTATTTCCAGCATAGAGCTCGGTAGTTTTCAATATTCGAAGGAAGGTGCAAGAGCCATTAATATTGCGATTACTGCTGGAGCCACTGTGATGTTCTTTTTTGGTGATTTTTACCATCATCAGCGTCAGCGTCCTGACTATCCTGGATTTAGCGCCTATTATCGTACCTATTGGATGA